>CABGHG010000012.1 GCA_902158735.1 Candidatus Methanolliviera sp. GoM_oil | reverse complement strand
ATTATCGACTTTGCTTCCTCCTGAACGGCTATCCTAGAAAACATCATTCCTCCACCCCACATTCCTCCGCCCGCACTTAAGCTTCTCTCAAAGATTGCCACGCGGTAATTGTTCTTTGCAAGATAATACGCGGCGATCATACCAGACGGACCTGCTCCACCTATGGCGACGTCAACGGACATGCAATCCAAAAGATCTTTCATATAGCTCTCGGCTATTGCCCTCGATATATCAACTTCATCAATCATTTTTTCACTTCACCTTCATCTTAGCGATCTGGTATATTTAATTGATGTACTGACGAATCGGAGATTCGTGGCATGCATCCAAATCGAAGATTTTTGAGCACTCTCACGGTACCACCTTCTATCCCACATTCGTAATTTTTATTAACCTATAGGTTTATTCTACATTTCCCCGTGTTTGTATTCGGAAATTGGAGATTTCCGTATGCCAAAAATCTTTGATTTTTGAGCATGTAAGGAAAGATGGTCGGGAAGGAGTTGTACTTAGATGCATAAAGAGAACATAGATGGTATCTTCGATCAATTTTTAGAAAATACACTAATATTTAGTAATAAAGAGGTGCTCAGGCACTCTTACACCCCGGATTATCTCCCCCATAGAAAGGAGCAGATAGAGAATATTGCCTCGATAGTGGCACCCGCATTAAAGAGAGAGACGCCGTCTAACATCTTGATATTTGGAAAACCAGGAACGGGAAAGACCGCCTGCGTAAAATTTGTTGGAAAAGAGCTAAACGAGGTGGCAAGCAGAAAAGATGTTCCCTGCACCTTTCTTTATCTGAACTGCGAAATGGTGGACACACAGTATAGGGTTCTGGCAAATTTGGTAAACCATTTTGGTAGAGAGGTTCCGATGGCAGGATGGCCTACCGATAAAGTATATGTCGAATTTAGAGAGTGCATCGAGGAAAGAGCGCAGGCCGTGATAATCGTTCTGGATGAGATAGATAAATTGGTCAAGAGGGGCGGAGACGACCTTCTCTACAATCTATCGAGGATGAACGCTGACCTTCAGAGTGCGAAGCTAAGCATAATAGGAATCTCAAACGACTTAAAGTTCACGAGTTATCTGGATTCGAGAACTTTAAGTTCTCTAGGGAGAGAAGAGATGGTCTTTTCACCCTACGACGCGGAACAACTCAAGGACATATTGAAAGAGCGAGCAAAGATTGCATTTAAGGAGGGAGTTTTATCCGATGGGGTAATCCCGCTATGCGCGGCTTTTGCGGCGCAAGAACACGGAGATGCAAGAAAGGCATTGGATCTCTTGAGGGTTTCTGGAGAATTGGCAGAGCGCGAAAAAAAAGGAAAGATTATGGAAGAAGACGTTAAGAGGGGAAAAGAGAAGATAGAGATCGACGGAACGATGGAAGTTATTAAGACGCTTCCGGCGCAGTCAAAGATCATTCTCTATTCAGTGCTTCTTCTGAGCCGGTGTAAGAAGGACGGAAGTAGTACGGGGAATGTCTATTCTATGTACAAAAAACTCTGCGACGTTGTGGGTCTGGACAATCTCTCCTATAGAAGAGTTGCCGATTTGATATCTGAATTGGACACGCTCGGGTTAATTAACGCCGTTTTGATGAGCAGGGGAAGGTATGGAAGAACGAGAGAGATCTCTCTGGCCGTTCCAAGTAAAACAGTGGAAAAAGCGATCACCGGCGATGAAAGAATGAGCGTTCTGATGAACGTGTCATCGAAGCAACATACTCTTTAACAAGTCGTCTCAAATCAACTACTCTGCGATAAAGCATTTGGAAATACCCGGGAGGATAAATAGATCACTGCCAGAGGTTGTAGAACCCCCGGCGTTTTTTGCCTCTCTCCTCAAAGACCTAAGATACTGATGCTGATCAGATTATACGGGGGAAATCCACCCATGTTATGCGTGAGTCCCAGCTTCGGATCATCTATCTGCCTCGGTCCTGCCTTCCCCTGGAGTTGCTTGTACATCTCATACATCATCCTCAATCCGGATGCGCCGATCGGATGACCAAAGCACTTCAATCCGCCATCTGGCTGAGAGGGGATCGTTCCATCCAGATCGAAAAATCCAGACTCGATATCTTCTTTCGCATGCCCTCTCTTCGATATCCCCAAATCTTCATACGTCACCGTCTCCGTGATCGAGAAACAGTCGTGAAGTTCCATCATACCTATCTCTTTTCGTGGATCCTTTACCCCTGCCTCTTTATAGACCCTCTCCGCGGCATGAACGGCCGTCTCTACGTGGGCAAAATCCCAATCGGTGTACATCATCTCCTCTCCAGAGCTCAACGCTATCTGAATTCCCTTTACATAGACGGGGTCTTCTCTGTACTTCTTCGCGTCTTCGGCTCGAACGACGATCGCTGCTGCCCCCCCGTCGCTCACACCACAACAGTCGAATAATCCGAGTGGCCACGCGATCATCGGTGCATTCACGATCTTATCTATGCTCGCCTCTTTTCGAAGGTGTGCCTTTGGATTTAAAGTTCCGTTGTGGTGGCTCTTCGATGATACGTGCGCAAGCATCCTCTTTCCTTCATCAGGTTTTAGACCATATTTATCGAAGTATTTTGTTGCCATCATCGCAAATCCGCCGGGGGCGGTCAGATTTGGGAGAACAAGTCTGTTCCTTGTCCCCATTACGGCTCCGAAATCGGGTAGTCCACCATATCCTGTATCCTTGAGCTTCTCCACGCCGAGCGCCAATGCCATGTCACAGGCACCAGAAGTGACCGCATAAGCGGCACCTCTTAGAGCCTCTGTGCCTGATGCACAGAAGTTCTCCACCCTGGTAACGGGAAGAAATGGCAGTTTCAACGTCGAGGACAGACCCACAGCACTTTTCCCTATATTGACCTCATCAAAACAGGTAGAGAACCAAGCCGCATCAATATCTTTCTTCTCTATCCCTGCATCATCGATACACTCCTTAAACGCCTCGACGATCAAATCTTCAACGCCTGTATCCCATCTCTCGCCAAATTTTGTACAACCCATTCCTATGATTGCAGCCTTATCTTTTATACCCTCTGCCATCTTTTTCACCTCTTTTATTATTCTTGTACCGGTACCGCTTTCCAGAAATAACCATGAATACCGCGCTTTCTATCGACATACTTCCTCCTGAAACTCATTTCTATAGGCATACCCACTTTAAGTGAGCCAGGTTCGCAGTCTGTCACATCGAACATATATCTCCCACCTCCATCAAAGTCTACCATGGAATATATCGCAGGTGGATTGAAGCTGAAAGCCAGATGATCCTCGGTGTATGTAAAGATATTACCTTTCTTATCGGAGAAGCGATAATCTTCCATCTCATCGATAGCTCCACAATCGGGTTTCACACACACCCTCTGGGGCGGAAATTGTGGGGTACCGCAACGCTTACATCTCGAACCGACGAGTCCCAAAACTTCCTTACGTTCCCTATAAGCCATCGATACCTGGGTGAAAGCAATTTCTTCACCACGAATTCCTATATCTATCGGAAGCATCTCGCGGAAACTAGCATATTTTTCATAACTGGCTAAATCCTTCTTCACCTCCAAATGCTTTTTGATCCCCCTCTTTTTGCCTTTCATCTTCTCTACTTCTTCGTTCACCTCAAATAAGATGGCATCACTCCCATTTCCATAGCTAGCAACGATGATCTTATCTTTTGGTTTTGCATCTTCGAGCGCCGCTGTGAGGATCATCGAGGAATATGCGGTGCCGGTATCACCCACCGTGGTAAACATATGGTCTTGAATTTGACCAGGTTCTAATCCCAATCCTTTTCCTATCTTTGCGTGATCTCTAATATAGAGGCAAGGATAACATACCTTCGCAACATCTTTGATATCTGTCTTGGATTTCTTTAACAGACCGGAGATCGCTTCACCGATGAATTTGTCATACCCTACATCCCGAATCCATCTACTCTCCCAGACGCGATCATATCTATCCCCCTCTGCCCTTCTGTGGTCGGCAAAGTCATAAGAAACGGAATGAGATCCTTCTAAATTGGCTATTACCCCATCATTACCTATGACAAAAGCGGCGGCACCGTCCCCAAAATTCTCCTCCTCGGAACCACCAGCTTTTCCCAAACGTGAATCAGATATACATATCATCAGATTTTTTGCCGATCCCGCTTTGACAGCATTATATGCAGAAAGTAATGCGGCAGTCCCAGCCTTTGTAGAGCCGGCGAAGTCAGCAGTTTGTATATCTGGACGAAGATCAAGAGCAGTGGCAATTATTCCCGCATTTTGCCGCTCTATATATGGAGGCGTCGTTGTGGCAAAATATAAGCCATCTATCTCATTCCGATCAATTCCATTTAAACAATCTATACCTGCGGCAACTGCCATAGTAATGCTATCCTCGTCGTAGTTTGCCACTGCTTTCTCCCCACGCGTCATGGTTGCCGGATTTAACCATCCCATTGCCTGGTAGATATTCATACGGTCTATCCGATGTAGGGGTATGTATGCCCCATACGAGGTAATTCCGCTCATGATAGATTACCTCCCGTCATTTGTCCGTTTTTACAAAGTGTTCTCATTATTAGATCACCGCAAAGTATTCAAATATTCATCATATATAAAGATTATTGACGTTACAGCATCTCCGAATTTACAGGTGTTTTGACCATAGAATTACCATTCATAACATCCGTTTGCCTCCACCAAAGGAAATACGTACTCTTCAACAAATTCTTCCTTCGCATCTATCGCTTCTTCGATATTTTCCTTGTTTGCAACACAGCCGGGAATAGAAGGAACTATTACTGTATAACCCTCATCGGGTTCTTTTCTAAGTAGGATTTTATAGCTTAATGGTCTTATATATCTCCTCATGCCGTCTGTTGTAATAAAAATTTTGCCTAACGTCTCGCGGATAAAAAGAAGTTGCCGAAGGGAATTTGGGGGAATCCTTGATTTCCATTTTATCCGCTGTTATATGACCCGAAGGGCAAGGTTGCGAAGCGACCGCAGAGTTCCGAACCTCCCCTAAAGTTTTCATTTTGGTTTTACATACCAAGGCTATGAAATTTGATAAAAATGTCATCAAACCTCTTTATTAGATATAATTAAACTAAACATCTCAATGGGTGTAGCCCTACACCCTCTATCCCGTCCACTCTAAAGCTTTCAAGATTGCTTTCTCTTCCTCTCCTTCCTCTCCCATTCGGGTTCACCCTCTTCGCACACACTTTACAGTTAGTTACGTCATGTATGAAATACCTGTTTTCGTAATCATTCTCCTTTCTAGGTGTGAATTTACGACCGCTTTTCACGGGAATTCATACAGTCATCCGCCTTTAAGCATAGAACAAATACAGCTACTACGCACGAATGGTTATCGTTATCTTTAATTTTACAGTATTTAAATCCTTCTATTTTAATCTAATTATATTGAATGAAGACATTTTAAGGCATCTTATCTATTCTGGCTGACTATATCAAAAGTATCGCGCCTCTAAAAGGCTGAGATAAACCGACAGCTTTTTAACTCTTTCGCCAAGAAGTCCCCTTCCGTAAGGTAGGGGTAGTTCACAATGTGTGAAATGTGAGATATCCAAATAAAGAATAAAAAGGTGGAAAAAAATGGTTCGATACAACAGGGCATTGAAGGCATCACTGCGGTTTTTGGCGTATAGCATCATCCCGATAATAATCGGAATCGTCCCTCTCTTCTTTGGTGTTGTAGGGGGCTTTATGGGCTACATCGGGGGGATGGGGATGGAGAGTATATGGGAAATACTCATAGAGATTCTTCCAAGCATCGTAATGGCAATAGTTGGAGCGGTCATTCTAATTATAGGGATAGTCTCAGCTCTCTTTAAAGTATTGCCAGAAGTTATAGTGGAGGAGGAAAAAGGAGAGTAAAACGACTTTGTTCACGCGATATCTCACAAAAAAGGGTGAGATGAACCAACACAACCTTTGTGTTGGCTTCTCTTAATTTCTCTTTCTCTATTTTTTTATCACACACGCTCTAGGATCGTTGTAGCCCCCTGGCCGCCACCACCGCAGAGCGTTGCAGCTCCATATTTGGCATCTTCCATCTCTAAAATGCGTGCCAACGTTCCGGTAAGTCTCGGCCCAGATGCGGCAAGAGGATGCCCTATTGCGGTCGCGCCACCTTTCATGTTCACCGTATCAGGATTAAGACCAAGCATCTTGATTGCATAGAGCGCAACAACCGTAAACGCCTCGTTTATCTCCCAAAAGTCGATGTCTTTCACCTCCAAACCCGCGTGCTTCAACGCCATTTTGCTCGCAGGAACTGGCCCTTTTCCCATGACACTCGGATCGACGCCTGCCCATCCCAACGAGACGATATTCGCCATCGGATCAAGACCACATTCCTTTGCCTTCTCCTTAGACATCAGAATCATATAAGCCGCCCCAGCATTCAAAGGAGAGGAGTTTCCAGCCGTGATAAATCCTTCTGGATTAAAGGCTAGCGGTAAGTTTGCTGTCGCCTCGAGTGTTGCCCCCCTTCTTACGGCCTGATCCACGTCTATCATCTTCTTGGCGCCGTCTGGAAGCGTTCCCTCCACTGGCATTATCTCACCTTTAAAATATCCCTCATCTATGGCTTTCTCAGCAAGATTGTGCGCCCTCACGCCCCATTTGTCCATATCTTCCTTCGTCATCCAATCTTTGCACTCTGCATACAATTTTTCCGCGGTGAGACCCATGCTCATCGCCGTCATCATATCATACTTGCTCATGTAGGGTTCACCCAGCACGGTTGTAGCTACAGACATGTGTGGATTATATTCTGGCTGCAATGGGAGGTGTGTCATATGTTCTAGACCACCTGCGACGACTATATCTGAGTAACCTAACTCAATCTCCATAGCACCCTGATGCATGGCAGACATGCCACTGCAACAGACACGCTCTGATCCCTGTGCCGGAACGTTCATCGGAAGTTCTGCCAGCATGTTTATTATCCGTCCGCCCAGAAGGAATTGTTCGGCTTGTTGCATCGTACATCCGCTCAATACGTCACCGATCTCCTCCGGGTTGATTCCTGTTCTCTTGATCAGCTCTTTTATCAACTTTGCGGCCACATCAACCATATACACATCGTTAAATACGTCTCTCTCCGGTTTGTTCGGTCTCGACCTTGAAAAAGGAGACCTCAAATAGTCTACCATTACTACATTTTTTAGTGCTGCCATTTTTTTACCTCCTATAAATATTCTGAACCATTCATAAAATTTCCACTTTTTACATCTTCTCTATTATTGTTGCGGCTCCTTGTCCACCGCCTACACACGGCGTTGCCAATCCATATCTTCCATCATCCACGTTTAAGATACGTGCCAACGTTCCGACGAGTCTCGTTCCCGTTGCGCCTAAAGGATGTCCAATAGCTATTGCTCCACCTTTTACGTTCACTTTTTTGGGATCTATACCAAGCTCTTTTATCGCGTTGACTGTGACGACTGCAAAAGCCTCGTTTATCTCCCAGAAGTCGATGTCTTTCACCTCCAAACCCGCGTGCTTCAACGCCATTTTGCTCGCGGGGACTGGTCCAAGCCCCATCATACTCGGATCGACACCTGCCCATCCCATCGAAACGATCTTTGCCATCGGATCAAGACCGTATTCCTTCGCCTTCTCCTTAGACATCAGGATCATCGCGGTCGCCGCGGCATTCAACGGAGAAGAGTTCCCCGCAGTGATGGCTCCGTCCGGTTTGAATGCGGGAGGCACAGCCGCAATTTTTTCTAATGTTGTGTCTGCCCTGATGCTTAGATCATGGTCAACCACCTTCTTCGTTCCGTCTGCCAAAGTAATCTCTACCGGCATTATCTCATCTTTGAAAAATCCTTCTTCGAGTGCCTTTGCCGCATTTTGATGACTCCTAAACGCCAATTCATCCATCTCTTCCCTTGTTATATGGGGCGGTTCTTTCTGTCTCAGATCGAATAGTTTTTCCGCCGTGAGACCCATCTGTAAGGTCGTCATTATATCATATTTTTCATACTCGGACTCAAATAATCTCGGGTTTACTTCCACCATTATTTTGCTCATATCGATACCAGGACCAGGCATCGGATTGTGCGTCATGTGCTCGATTCCGCACGAGATGACGATATCAGAGTATCCGAGTTGTATCTCCATTGCGCCCTGATGTATCGTCGACATTGAAGAGGCACACTGACGATCAATCTGCTCTGCCGGAACGTTGAACGGCAGTTTTGCCAAGAATGCAATGTTTCTTCCACCATACGTCCACTGTTCGCCCATTGGCATTGCAGTTCCAGTCAGTACATCGCTAATCTCTTCTGGATTGATTCCCGTTCTCTTGATGAGCTCTTCTATCAACCTTGCGGCGACGTCGTCCATCCTCAAACTATTAAACACGTCTCTTTCGGGTTGCCTTGGTCTTGATCTCGAGATTGGAGACCTCAAATAATCCACAATTACTGCATCTCTTATCCCATTCATGTTAGCCACCTCTTATAAAAGAATTGTAGCGTAAAAATAAAAATAAGTAAAAAAAAATATAAAATTTTTTTTTACTTTATTCTCCCTATAATCTCCCTTGCAATCGTGTATTTCTCTATCTCCTTCGTCCCCTCGTAGATTTCCTGAATCTTTGCGTTTCTGTACCACCTCTCGACGTCGTAGTCGGCCATGTATCCATATCCACCGTGTATTTGAATCGCCTCATCACAAACATCAACGCCTACCTTGGCACCGTACCACTTCGCCATCGAAGAGAGTGCCGCATCAGGTGTTCCATTGTCTATCTTCCAAGCCGCCTTATAGACGAGGTTTCTCGCCGCCTCGATCTTAGTTGCTATCTCAGCGAGCTTGAACATCGTAACCTCAAACTTGGCAACGGGCATTCCAAAGACTTTTCTCTCCTTTGAGTATGCAAGTGCTTTCTCATATGCGCCCTGCGCCATCCCAACAGACATCGCGCCTACGGGAACCCTCGTGGTATCGAAGAACTGCATCATCTGCAGGAAACCCATTCCTTCTTCTCCCACAAGATTAGATTGGGGGACCCTACAGTTGTCGAACGCAATCTCACACGTACTTGTGGAATTTATCCCCATCTTCCTTCCCAAGTCCGAGATCTTTATACCCTCATGCTCTTGCAGATCATCTATCCAGATAACGCTCATATTAGAGAATTTTGGGGCTTCTTCGTCTGTTATAACCGCTATCGCACCTACATCTGCTTGCAAAGCATTCGTAATGAATGTCTTCGTTCCGTTGATGACATAGTCGTCTCCGTCTTTCTCAGCCGTTGTCTTGTAACTTGCCGCATCACTTCCCGCGTCGGGCTCCGTGTACATACCACAGGATATCGATTCACCGGCTGCTATCTTTGGTAGATACTTCTCTTTCTGCTCATCGGTTCCGAAGAGCCAGATCTGTTCGGATCCAAAGTCAGAAGCGAGAGTCGGTAGGGTGAGCGTGGAATCAACAATTGCAAATTGCTCACCAACCAAACATTTATCTAACATTCCGACCCCTTGTCCACCATACTCCTCCGGAAATTGTATTGCGACAAATCCCTCTTTTGCCGCCTTTCGTACAAGCTCTCTTGGATATATGTGCTCCTCATCACACTTCCTCGCGTACTCCAGATCGAATTCTCCCTCGGCAAACTCCTTCGCCGCATTTTTTATATCTTGTTGTTCTTCTGTCAATTCAAAATCCATTTTTTCACCTCTTTTATTTTTTTACTTTGCTCTTTTTTAAAAAATACAAAAACTATGCATCCCCATTCAATCCCTCTCTATATTTATCTTTTTCTATCTTTCTTCGCATTTTTCTACCTTTTTTATGTTGAAATCTCCCAAAAAATGCGGCAGCCGGGAATCGAACCCGGGTCTTGGGCTTGGGAAGCCCAAGTCATAACCCCTGGACCACTGCCGCCCTATATCTCAACTTCATCCCACCATTTTTTTTACTCCAATAAAACCTTTCTCCCTCAACATTTCTTAATCTCCCAATACATTTATTAGATGATAGAAGCACAATTGCCGATGGTGAAGATATGACTAATGACGATAAAATTATATTCATAGAGGATATTTCGGGCGTGGGGCCCGCGACCGCGGAAAAACTTAGAGATGCAGGTTATGATGCCATCGAGGCGATTGCCGTCGCTTCTCCGTCAGAACTCGTTGCGGCGGCAGAAATTGGGGAACCAACAGCGGCAAAGATCATAACTGCCGCCAGAAAAGCCGCGGATATAGGAAATTTTGAGACGGGAAGTGAGGTATTGGAGAGAAGAAAATTGGTAGAGCGGCTAAAGACAGGATCTGAGGCGGTTGACACGTTATTGGGTGGAGGAATAGAGACCCAGTCCATAACGGAAGTCTATGGAGAATATGGCTCGGGAAAGACGCAGATTGCCCACCAATTGTGTGCCAATGTCCAATTACCGAAGGAAGAAGGAGGCTTGGATGGTTCCGTAATTGTAATAGATACAGAAAACACGTTTAGACCGAATAGGATCCTCCAGATGGCCTCTCCACTGGGGTTAGAAGAGAAAGAGGTCTTAAGTAATATAAGAGTGGCGAGGGCATATAATTCTAATCACCAGATCTTGCTCGTGGATAAAGCCTCTGAGGTCACGAAAGAGTTGAAGGAGAGTGATAAACCGGTGAGACTCCTAATCGTCGATTCGCTGACGGCACACTTCAGAGCAGAGTATGTTGGAAGGGGAACCCTATCAGACAGACAGCAAAAGCTGAACAAACATATGCACAGCCTGGTAAGGTTCGGAGACCTATACAACGCCGCAATCTTCATAACCAACCAGGTGATGTCAAAGCCCGACACGTTCTTTGGTGATCCCACGCGTCCGATAGGTGGGCATATCGTTGGACACACGTCAACATATAGAGTTTATCTGCGCAAATCAAAGGGAGAGAAGAGAATAGCGAGGCTCGTGGATTCTCCAAACATGCCAGAGGGTGAGGCGATATTTAAAGTAACGACCGATGGAATAAAGGATGAATGAAGATAGAAGAAATTGAATCTATTGCGATCGATATAGACGGAACGCTGACCGGAGAAGACAGGAGATTGGACTGTGCGGCAGTCGAGGCGATAAGAAAACTCTCAATTCCGGTTATTCTTGTGACGGGGAACGTCATCTGTTTTGCTTCTGCGGCATCAAAGCTCGTTGGAACTTCAGGCGAAGTGATAGCGGAAAACGGAGGTGTCGTTAAGTTAGATTTTGACGGAGAAGAGGTGATATTGGGGGATAAAAGGATCTGTTTGGCGGCTTATGATCATCTAAAAGAGTTCTTGGATCTTGAGACGATAGATATGAGATACCGAAAGTCAGAGGTTGCTCTTAAAAGAGGCTTTGACGTCGGAAGTGCCAGAGATCTATTGAAAGATTTCAATGTAGATATCGTTGACTCTGGCTTTGCCGTCCATATCAAGAGGAAGGGAATAAACAAACTTACCGGGCTCTCGTACGTCTTCGAGAGGAGGGGATGGGATTTGGAAAAGACGGTCGCGATTGGAGATTCAAGGAACGATGCAGAGGTTATAAGAGGGGTTGGGTTTGGGATAGCCGTTGGAAATGCGGAGGAAGACCTAAAGGAGATCGCGGATTATGCCACCTTGAAAGATCACGGCGAGGGTGTGGTTGAGGCGTTAGAATATTTGGGATTGGTCTGAATTTAGAGGCAGATTTGATATGGAGATAGATGAACGAATCGAAGAGATAACAGAGGAATTGAGAAGTACACCATATAACAAGGCTACAGAGCACCATATAGGGAGATTAAAGGCTAAATTAGCCAGATTAAGGGAAGAGGCAGAGAAAAGATCTTCTTCAAGAGGTGGAGGAAAGAGAGATAACGTGGGAAGGGTCGGTGATGCCACGGTAATTCTGATAGGCCCCCCATCCGTTGGAAAATCTACGCTTTTGAACAAGCTCACCTCTGCGAAGGCAGAGGTTGGTGCGTACGACTTCACGACCATTGAGGTAAAACCGGGAATATTAGAATATGAAGGGGCAAAGATACAGATTTTGGATGTTCCGGGACTGATAAAAGGATTGAGGGGTGGAGGAAGAGAGGTGGCATCCTTCACAAGATCTTCAGATCTGGTCGTTCTTATGACGGATATCCTTCACGTTAACGTATTTGAAGAGACCGAGAGGGAACTTTACAATGTGGGAATTAGATTAAATCAAAAAAAGCCAAGGATTCTGGTGAAGAAGAAAATTACGGGCGGAATCAAGATAAATTCTACCGTGAAACAGGATATAAGTGAAGAAACGATCAAAGAGGTATTGAAAGAATATAAAATTCACAATGCAGATGTGATATTGAGAGAAACGATCGATATAAATGGTTTGATCGACGCTCTGATGAAGAACAGGGTATATTTAAGTTGTGTGAAAGTTATAAATAAGATTGATATGCTCGAAGATCAGAATTTGAGGCCGACAAAGGATACCTCGATTGGAGAGAGATATAACGCGATCATGATCTCTGCGGATAAGGGCATAAATTTGGAAGAGCTTAAGGAGAGTGTCTTTAAAAAGTTAAACCTTATAAAAGTCTATATGAAACATAAAGGAGAAGAGCCTGATTATAAAGAGCCTATGATACTTAAAAAAGGTTCAACGGTGGAAGAGATCTGCAGAAAGATTCACAGAGATTTCGTGGAAAAGTTTAGATATGCAAAGGTATGGGGTAGCTCCGTCAAATACGGTGGACAGATGGTGGGGCTTTCACATGAAGTTTATGAGGGAGACGTTGTGAACATATCGATCGAGAGGTGATGCCTCGGTGGCTCAGCAGGTAGAGCGCGTCCTTGGTAAGGACGAAGTCGGGGGTTCAAATCCCCCCCGAGGCTTATCTTATTTGAGCTCACCTTTGATTGTGCAACAGAAGAAGGAATCATGATTATGGACGGAATGAAAAAGGTACTCACGACGTGCCCATACTGTGGATGCGGATGCAGATTTTATCTTGATGTTATGGATAGAGAGGTGATCGGTGTAACCCCAACCACATATTCAATTAGCAAAGGCAGACTCTGTGTAAAGGGCTGGAATGCACATGAATTTATTCACAGCACCGATAGAATGAAAAAACCGTTGATCAAAAAAGGTGATGAATTCGTAGAATCTACATGGAAAGAAGCGTTAGATTTTGTTGCAGATCGGCTAAAAGATATAAAAGAGGAATACGGTAGCGATAGCTTGGCGGTCCTGAGCTCGGCAAAGTGTACGAATGAGGAAAACTTTTTGATGATGAAATTTGCAAGAGCCGTGCTTGGGACAAACAACATAGATCATTGTGCCAGATTGTGCCATGCTCCTACCGTTGTCGGACTTACGAAGGCATTTGGCGGTGGTGCCATGACGAACTCGATCGATGAGATCACACGTGCAGATGTTATCCTCGTGATCGGTAGCAATACAACCGAGACATACCCTCTGGTGGGATCGGAGATAATTAAAGCGGTCGAAAACGGATCAAAATTGATCGTCGTGGATCCTAGAATAACACCACTGGCGAAACTTGCGAATATTCATTTGAGATTGAGATTGGGCAGCGACGTCGCGTTATTGAACGGAATGATGAACATCATAATAAATGAAGGATTGGAGAAGAAAGAATTTATCGAGGAGAGGACAGAATGCTTCGAAGAATTACGTAAAACGGTTGAAATTGAGAAATACACGCCAGAGAAGGTCGAAGAGATCTCTGGAGTTCAAGCAGATGATCTCAATGCCGCGGCCAGAATGTATGCAAAAGCCGAAAGGGGTATGATCATCTATTGTCTGGGCATCACACAGCACGTGACGGGAACGGATAACGTGCTCTCGCTTGCAAACCTCGCTTTATTGACCGGAAACATAGGCAAGGAAGGTACAGGAGTAAATCCATTGAGGGGGCAGAACAACGTCCAAGGAGCATGCGATATGGGTACTTTGCCTGATGTTTATACCGGTTATCAGCCCGTTACTGACGAAGAAGCGAGAGAGAAGTTTGAGAGGGCATGGAAGACGCCACTACCGGAGAATGTCGGGTTTACCGTTCTTGAAATGATGGATGCTGCGGCAGACGGGAGAATAAGGGGGATGTACATATCAGGTGAAAATCCGATGTTATCGAATCCAGATATAAATCACGTGAGAGATGCATTGGAAAAATTAGATCTTCTCGTCGTTCAGGACATATTCTTAACGGAAACAGCAGAACTTGCCGATGTCGTATTGCCAGGTTGTAGCTACGCGGAGAAGAATGGAACATTTACAAATACGGAAAGACGTGTTCAACTTGTAAGAAAAGCGATCGAGCCGATCCATGGTAAGGAAGAATGGAAGATCGTATGTGAAGTAGCAAACAGGTTCGGCTATGAGATGAATTATGGATCACCAAAAGAAATAATGGAGGAAATATCGAGTCTCACGCCGATTTACGGTGGAATATCTCATGAGAGACTTGAGAGTGGAGGATTGCAGTGGCCCTGCCCCACCAAAGATCATCCCGGAACAAAATATCTCTATGAGAATGGATTTTCCAGACCCGAAGGAAAAGGAAAGTTCCACGCGATCGAATATATCTCTCCAGATGAGATGCCAGATGAAGAATATTCATTTCTGCTGACGACAGGGAGAGTCTCGGTTCATTGCAATACGGGGACGATGACGAGAAGGTCGGGAACATTGAACAGAGAAGTTCCCAAAGGATTTGCCGAGATAAATCCTGCAGATGCAAAGGAAATTGGTATCTTGAAGGATCAAAAGGTGAAAGTATCGACGAGAAGAGGAGAAATAATCATCAATGTGATAATAACGGATGAGGTACCAGAAAAAACGCTTTTCATACCGTTTCACTTTTCCGAAGAAGTTACAAACGTGCTAACGAATCCTGCCCTGGATCCGATCTCAAAGATTCCAGAATTTAAGGTTTGTGCAGCAAATATTGAGAGAATCGATGATGTGGGAGATAGATAAAAGAGACATTTTAAAATGGCTTAAAAATTTAAAAAGAGATTTTGAGGTCATAGCACCTGTGGATGTACATGAAGAAGTCCTCTTCATGCCGTTATCGAATGATACAGAGATTACACTTGATTACACAAATACGTTGGAGTCGCCAAAGGAATTTTTTCTTCCAAAAACGGAGGAAATGTTTAGTTTTAAAAAAAAAGGAGAAGATTTTAAGATAACGTCAAAAATAGACGATAAAAAAAGGGTATTATTTGGGATAAGACCGTGTGATGTGAATGCCCTAACGTTATTAGATGAGGTCTTTGGCGGAAAGTATAGAGACCCCTATTATTTCTCTAGAAGAGAGAACACGACGATCGTCGCGATGACTTGCACGAAACCCGACATCAATTGCTTCTGCGATTCTATGGGAACGGGTCCTTCTTTATCGAAGGATTTCGATTTGTTGTTCACAGAACTTGATGAGACGTATCTCGTTGAGGTTGGCACAAATAAGGGTGAAGAGATTTTAAAATTGAAGAAAGATCTCTTCAAAGAGGCAGATGAGACCAGAAGAGATGAAAAAAAGAGAAAGATCGAGGCGGCAAAAAAGAGGATTAAAAGACATATAGACCCGTTTGAGATATCGAGAAAACTGAAATACGTCGATGACGACGTGTGGAGGAAGCTTGGAGAAAGATGTATTGGCTGTGGCGGGTGTTCCCATATCTGCCCGACGTGCCACTGTTTTGACGTCAGAGATATGTCGGTAGATGAGTCTGGCAAGCGTCTTAGATATTGGGATTCTTGTATCTTCTCCGGATTTACAAGGATGGCCGATGGTGTTAATCCGAGAGAGACGAAAGAATCGAGGATGAAACAACGATACAACTGTAAATTCAATTATTTCTTCGAGAGATACGAAAGATTTGGATGCGTCGGATGCGGGAGATGCACGAACGTTTGTCTTGGAAATATTAAAATGGTGGAATTTTTAAAAGAACTGAAGGTAGTTATTTTGACGGAAAATGGAAAGGATCACAAAAAAGATGAAAGATATATATAAATATTATACCGAAGATACCGGTTATACGATGGAGAAAATAAAGATTGTGGAAGAAGGAATACAATTTGAGAATCCTGTAGTCGTACAGGGGCTGCCGGATGTAGGATTGGTGGGAACGATCGCAATATCATATCTCGTTGGCAAGCTCAACTTCAAGGAGGTGGGTCATATAGAATCGAAGCTCTTCCCGCCGATTATGGTCGTTCACAACGGCGAGCTGAAGAATCCTGTGCGGATTTACAGTAACGAAGAAGGACTAATCGCGATTTTGTCTGAAGTAGCCATCCCACCATCAGCTGTCTATCCATTGGCAGAAGCCCTTGTAGAGTGGTTCGAAGAGAAAGATGTTAGCCTTTCGATCTCGCTCACAGGATTTCCGGTGGCGAACCGACTTGACATTGATGATCCGAGTAGCATAGGCGTGGGAAACTCAAAGGAGGCGATTTCAAGGCTTAAAGAAGCTGAAATAGACCCAATGCTCGAGGGTTTCATCGTGGGTATGTATCCAGTGATGCTTGAGGAATGCAAGAAACGTGGTATAATAGCCATTTCGCTCCTCGCACAGTGTTTCCCATCATATCCGGATCCAGAGGCGGCGGCAGCTGTAATTCGATCACTGCAACGGCTCACTAAATTAGATATAGACCTAAATGAGCTATTGGAGAAGGGGGAAGAGATTAAGTTGAAGGCGAGGGATCTGATGAGGCAGACCAATGCTGCGATAGCCGAGATGCAGAGGAACACGGAGCAGAGTATGCCGATCATGTATGGCTGAGGTGATTTCCATGAGAGATGGCATAATAGATGCGATGTGGAACAACGATGGCTATCTGGAACCTCTATACGAAGAAGAGGATAGAGGAGGCGAGATAGTGATAACGTTTGCCCTTCCCTATGTGGATAAGAAGGAGATTGAGGTATATGCCACAAAGGAGACACTCGAGGTGATGGCGTCTATGAGAAAATCGGTATGCTGGGAGAGGTGGGGCATAACCCAGCGAAAAATTACGTTTAAATCATTCAAGAAGCAGATACGTCTTCCGGAAAATGTAAATCCGGACGGGGCAACCGCAGAATTTAAGAATGGTATCTTAAAGATAACATTACCGAAGATTAAGGAGAAGTCCTCGATAAAGATCTCTGGAAAGTAAGAATAAGGATTGTTTTTGATTTGATTTGCCCAATTCACGTTCTTACAGGTATCCCTTTCTCTTGCAGGTATTCTTTTACCTCTCCAACCGTATATTCTCCAAAGTGAAATATGCTTGCGGCGAGACAGGCATCTGCCTTCCCCTCCTTAAATCCCTCATAGAAGTGTTCAAGTGTTCCTGCTCCCCCTGATGCTATCACGGGAATCTTTACCCGCTCAGAGATCGTCCTCGTTATTGGTATGTCAAAGCCGTTCTTCGTCCCGTCGGCATTCATACTCGTCAAGAGTATCTCTCCCGCGCCCAATCTTTGAACCTCTTCTGCCCACCATATCGCGTCTATGCCCATTCTCTTCCTTCCCCCATATATCACGACCTCATACCAGCATTTTTCCCCATTCACATAGATGTAATTCTTTCCTTCATCAGAAAAATTCCTCTTGCAGTCTATCGCAACGACGATGCACTGGGAACCAAAGACATCCGAGCTTTCTTCGATGAACTTCGGATTCTTTATCGCAGAGGTGTTTATCGAGACCTTATCGGCGCCTGCCCTTAAGATGGCATCGATATCCTCTATCTCTCTTATGCCCCCTCCGACCGTGAGAGGTATGAAGACCTCATCAGACGTCCTCTCGATCACATCTATCATCGTCTTTCTGCCCTTATGAGATGCCATTATATCGAGAAATACAAGCTCATCTGCCCTCTGTTCGTTATATCTCTTTGCGAGCTCCACCGGATCTCCCGCTTCTCTCAAATTGACGAACTCAACCCCTTTAACAACGCTTCCCCCCTCTTTGTCGAGCGTCACGTCAAGGCACGGGATTATTCTCTTTGTAAGCATTTGTTCTACATGGACGTTACCTATATATTTAAAGGATTCGTTAAGAGAAATGCTGTGGAGGGATTAAGATTAAAAGTGAGTTAGATGAGTTGAGGGAGAATATAAGAAATTCGGTGAAGAGATACGCCGATAAGAAGGGATACATCCTGAATTCCGATGAAGAGATACTTGAGAGTGTCATCGAAGGTCTGGCACAAAACAGATTGAAATACGGGAAGCGATACTGCCCTTGTAGAATTGTTACAGGTGATCCAAAAAAGGATAAAAAAATTATCTGCCCATGTGTTTATCATGAAGAGGAGATAGAGAGAGATGGACATTGTCACTGTATGCTCTACTATGCTAAAGAGATAGAATAATTGAAGGTGGAGAAGTTCGATTAAGATGGATGCGAAGTGAGTTCGGATATGCCACTAAATTGGGAGGATATACAAAGTGAATTTGGATATATTAAACCTTCTGCATAATTAACCTTTTAGAACACTAAACGCGTATTTATTCCTTGGGATGGGACAATACGATGAGTTATACCTTGCTCTCCAAGAAACTAAAGATATTCAGGACACAAAAATCGAAGATTTTTGGTGCAGCAAATCGAAGATTTGTCTGCATTCACGGGACTGAGTATCGAAGAGTTTAATAGATTATATCCGATAATAGCGGATAGATACGAGGATTACGAGAAAAAGAGACTCAGCAGAGAAGGTAAAAAAAAAGGATATCGAACAGGAGAGAAAGTTTAAACTAGATCTGATAGATCATCTCCGGGTTGATCAATTTCAGGGCGATGATGTCTTCAGAATTTGATCTGAAGGAATTTGTTGCCTGAGTAAACGGGATTTGGATTAGTCATGAGTATGGGTCTTCTGTAATTATGCAAGAAGTCTATTGTCGCTCATTTATTTACCTCTACATTTTTTGTGCTTTAAATATTTTCTCACAAAGACTGGGTTTGGACTTTTAGATAACGTTCCGAGTATATACAACTTTGTTACATCAGACAGTATTTCATTTTCTTTCAGCGTTAGCTATCTTCAATTAAAAATAATAGAAATCCTTTAAACATATTCTGAGCCGTAGCCTTCCCTATAAAGAAGCTTTTCCAGGCTTTCTTTTAACTTTCTATCCACCTCTCTCTGCCTCTCAGAAATGTATTTACCATTCTGCATGAACTGTATGGGACCATTCAGGGCAGTAGAACTTATCTCTTCTGCCCTCATAGGACGTTTTTTTAGCAATTCATTGATGAACTGATTCAAATATTGTCCGTTTTCGGCTGCTCTGAAGATCATCTTCAGTTTATCTTCCTCTATAGGCCTCAATCCATAATAAGGAACTTTATTATCAAAAAAATTCTTGTTGCCCTCATAATTTCCAATTTTGGTTCCCATACCTATTGGTTTAGGTTTATAAATGCTATCTAACTTTATCTGCCAAACATCTTTTGAATTGGTCACGAAGATGTTTCCAAATCTCCCCCCGCTTCCCATTGTGATCTTCCATCCAAAAGGGTTTTTATCGTATCTCATAGATAGATATTTTATCAGATCGTCAAAACTCTCCAACTCTATATACCTCCTTTTTAGCAAATTGTTCACATCTGTAATAAAATTAACGGAGGATAGAAAGATCATTGAGGTAAAGCATATAAAGGAGACGAATATCTAACCTCCGTGTGTAAAGAAGATCTAATCGAAGCGTCTTTGGTGTATCACAGGCGGAGAAAAGGAAAGATAGAGGTGGTAAGTAAGGTGCCTATAGACACCATATACGAACTCGGCTTGGCTTACACGCCTGGTGTGGCAGAACCGAGTAGAGAGATATTTAGAGATAATGAATTGGTCTATGAATATACGGCAAAGTCAAATCTTGTGGCGGTTGTATCAGACGGTTCTGCCGTTTTGGGTTTGGGGGATATAAGTGCAGAAGCCGCAATTCCGGTTATGGAAGGAAAAGCTATCCTCTTTAAAAAATTTGCGAGGATAGATGCTTTTCCCATCTGCTTAAAGACCAAAGACGCAGAAAAGATAATCGGGTGCGTGAGGCTCTTGGAGCCGACATTTGGAGGGATAAATTTAGAGGATATATCGGCGCCAAAATGTTTCTTGATAGAAGATAGATTGAAAGAGGAGATGAATATTCCGGTCTTTCACGACGACCAACACGGCACTGCTGTCATAATTATAGCAGCATTGACGAATGCTTTGAAGGTTGTTGGTAAAAAATTTGATGAGGTGAAAGTGGCTATAAACGGGTCAGGATCGGCAGGAATCGCCTGTGCAAAGATATTGCTGGAGAAAGGAGTAAGAGATATCATCCTCTGTGATACGAGGGGCATGATCTACGAAGGCAGACAGGATGGGATGAACTTCGCGAAAGAGGAGATCGCAAGATCGACAAACTTATCCAAGAGGACTGGAACTATAAAGGACGCGATGAAGGGGGCAGACATCTTTATAGGGGTCTCCGCTGGTAATGTGATAAAAAGTGATATGATCAAAGGGATGGCTAACGACCCTATCGTCTTTGCCATGGCAAATCCGATCCCTGAGATAATGCCAGATGCGGCAAAAGAGGGAGGCGCAAAGATCGTCGGAACTGGAAGATCAGACTTCCCTAACCAGATAAACAACGTTTTAGGATTTCCCGGCATATTTCGAGGTGCACTAAACGTCAGAGCAAGAGAGATCAACGAAACGATGAAGATAGGTGCGGCAGATGCCCTCGCAGGTATAATTCCGGACGACGAGCTCTCCGAAGAGTACATAATCCCATCTCCTTTCGATGAGAGAGTCGTTCCGGCTATCGCGTCTGCTGTAGCGGATGCTGCCACAAAGAGTGGGGTTGCAAGAATTAAAGGAGGTGAATAGAATTGACAGCTTCTTATGGAAAAATACCAAAGCTAAAACGCCCAAAGAACTTTGATGCAAAGGTGAGCGACAGCACGCTGAGAGACGGCTCTCAGATGCCAGGTGTTGTGATGAATGCCTCTCAGGAGGTGAAGATATTTGAATATCTCAGCCGGATGGGGGTGGAGAAGACCGAAGTTTTTCTCTTCAAGGACAGAGACAAAAAGGCTGCAAAGGCAATGATAGACGAGGGAAAAGAGAAACCTGAGATCACGGGATGGGCAAGGGCAAACCCGAAAGATATAGATTTGACATTAGCCTTTGATGGCATAAATGAGATAGGAATACTCATGTCCATCTCAGATTTACATATAAGAGATAAGATAGGTATCACAAGAGAAGATGCCCGCGAAAAAT
>CABGHG010000011.1 GCA_902158735.1 Candidatus Methanolliviera sp. GoM_oil | reverse complement strand
GTTATACTTGGAAGAGGCAAAAGCGCTTGGGGACGAGTTATATGTGATCGTGGCGAGAGAGAAAAATATAAATCACAAACCAAAACCGATCATATCCGAGAATCAGAGGTTGAAGATGATCTCTTCCTTGAAGGTCGTGGATGAAGCTATTCTCGGGAGCGAAGGGGACATATTCGAGAGATTATATGAGATAAAGCCAGATATAATAGCTCTCGGTCACGACCAGCATTTTGATGAAAGAGTGCTTGAAAGGGAGCTTAAAGAGAGAGGTATTAAAGCGGATGTTGTCAGGATAAAGAGGTCATTGGATTGTGAGCTCTGCTCCAGTGCAAAGATCTATAAGAGGATCGTGGAAAGAGAAAAAGCGAAGATTTTTGGATAAGAAGAAACGATCATGATCGAAGGACCCTAACAGGGTCGATCGTTCCATCTATCACCACGTCAAAATCGATTTTATCCATCCACTTTTGTTTCTCGAATATTCCCATGAATCCCACTCCGATGATCTTCGTCTTCTTATTTGATGCTTCATCGATCATTTTTAGGATATCTTCCGCCGTTTTTTTGGCGAAGGGCATCGCTAATCCACCCAATATCACAACGGTGTCACTATCCCTCGGATCGGCTTCTTCATCGATCACCTGATAGCCTACCCCTTCGATCAACTTCATCTTCCTCGTATCTTCGACGATGGCGTCTGGGATAAATGCCATCTCAAAACCTTTATTCCTAACCGAATACGCGAGGAGTTCTACGAACGGCGTGCATACACCGACCGATCCGGCAAATGTGACCTTTGCTTCCCTATCTAAATTCTTTACGGACTCAACAAACGCTGTCAATAGACCATTTATTCCTTTATAGTTCATTTAAAAATCTCCGATTTTTAAGTGCTCAAAAATCCTTTGGATTTTTGGCATAGCACAAATCAAAGATTTGTGCCTATTTGCAAATCTTTGATTTGCAATCATCTTTCTCTCTCCCTCTATTATGGGATCTCATTCGTATCACTTATTTAACACCTCTTAATAATTTTTCGCTGCACACATCTTCCAGATCGGCACGTGCATTCAAAGATTCTCGCTCCAGGGGTATCCTCTTTATAGTGGCAATGATCACAAATTTAATGACCATGGAAGATTATGGTATATCGCTAAAGTTGAGCGATTTAAAGGAGTGAATGGGTATGCATGAATGGTCACTGGCGGAGGCAGTAATTTCTACCGTAATTGAAGCATCAAAAGGAGAAGGATTAGAAGAGATTACAAAAATTAAAGTAAAGATTGGCGAATTACAGCAAGTGGACACCGAGATATTCAAATTTGCGTTAGACGAAATTGCTAAAGATCAAGGTACAAGTTTACTGAGGACTATGAAGATAGAAATAAGAACAGAAAAAGCTATTTTTAGATGTAGGGTCTGCAAAAACGAATGGACCTTTGATGATCTGTTTGATATCGATGAGGATAAGTTAGAAGCCATACACTTTGCCCCTGAGGTTGCTCACGTCTATGTCAGATGTCCACTTTGTAAAAGTCCGGATTTTGAAGTAGTCCAGGGACGAGGAGTTCTAATAGACTCGATAAAAGGCATTGGCACAGGAAAAGAGACAAAAGGTAGATAAGGGATGGGGATGGTAATAGATCCAAGATTAAACATCATTGACAAGAGATTATATAGCATAAAGAGATTAATTGGGGTGTCAGGTGGAAAAGGAGGGGTTGGTAAGAGTTTAATCGCAACCGTTCTTGCATTGACTTTGTCGAGGTTGGGTTACCATGTTGGGTTGTTAGATTTGGATCTATCTGCGCCGTCCGCACACGTGATATTGGGGATAGAGAGTGTGTATCCGAAGGAAGAGAAAGGAATCGTTCCGCCTGTGGTCCATGGCATAGAATTTATGAGTATCGTTTATTTCACCGGTGATGGTCCCGCTCCATTCAGGGGTATTGATATCTCGAATGCCATGCTGGAATTGCTCGCGATCACAAGATGGGGGTCACTGGATTTTCTTATTGTTGATATGCCACCAGGCATTGGTGATGCGATGATGGATGTAATAAGATGGATGAAAAGAGTAGAATTTTTGATAGTGACAACTCCCTCAAAAGTGGCATTGGAAACGGTGAAAAAAGTAATAAAATTGCTTACAGAGTTGAAATTTCCAATTATTGGTGTTATCGAGAATATGAAAATCCGGGAATCCTCATTGGTAAAAGACGAGTTAAAAAAAGTTGCTGTGCCCATTCTGGGTGAGATAGGTTTTGATATGAAAATTGAGGATTCAATAGGAGATGTGAACAAGCTGTTGGAGAGTTGTTTTGCTGTGGAAATGAGAGAAATAGTTTTAAAAAGTCCAGAATTTAAATTACAACTAAAATAAGCCGCCAAAGACGATCTTGTTGGTATTCAAATTCAGAAGGTGGATGTTATATCATCGACAATGCTTTCTATTATATATGGGATCTTCTCTCTCAGTTCAAGGGAGAGCTCCTCGCCAAAGGAGACTTCACCCCCTATCTCTATACCGTATATCTCCCCCACTTCCGGCATTCTATAACCAAACTCTTTTCCAATCTGCAAGAGTTCAAAGAAATTTATCCCGTGGGAGGAGAACAAATGTGATGTTGTTTTTCCACCCTTCAACTTCACCAACTCTCCAATTATCTTTTCTCCGGTTGTGA
Organism: Candidatus Methanolliviera sp. GoM_oil; assembly: GCA_902158735.1. GTDB lineage: Archaea > Halobacteriota > Methanoliparia > Methanoliparales > Methanoliparaceae > Methanolliviera. The sequence continues at coordinate 19,801 of CABGHG010000011.1, read as the reverse complement.
GGGCATCTATCAAAAATATTTTGTCGTATCCCACAACCAGATCGAGCAGGTTAAGCCCCACCGACGTGGTCGTCACCACTTCGACTCCTTCTATCCTCCTCCCAACCTCTTTGGCGATAAGTAATCCCACCCCATCATCCGATAGGATGGGATTACCCATTCCAAGGATCAATACCCTCACGGTCTTTTGAGTGTTCGTATGATATTGCCCTCTTTATCCCTTATCTTCACCATCAATGGCATCTCTCCCTGCAGAGAATGGGTTGCACACGCAAGACAGGGATCATATGCTCTGAACGCCATCTCCACCATATTGAGTAATCCTTCTTTCACCTCTGGGCCCTTGACAAACCCCGTAGCGGCCTTCTTCACCGACATACAGATGGGGGCCGCATTATGCTGGGTCGCAACGATCAAGTTAACCATTGTGAGTATCCCTCTATCATCGGTCTCATAGTGGTGGATCAGCGTTCCACGAGCCGCCTCAACACAACCGATCCCTACATTCTTCAATTTTAGATCCATGTTGCGGATGTCTTTACTGGTTAAGATGGGATCGTTTGCAATTCGCTGCATATCTTCTGCGGCCTGGAGTGCTTCGATCAACCTCGCCCAGTGGAATGCCAATGTATGGTGAGCCGGCTTACCACCGAGCGTTGCATACATCTCCTCATACTCTTTTTGTGCAAGCGGAGTCGCCATACCTTCAGCCACATTCAGCCTTGCAAGGGGTCCGACGCGGTAAAGCGAAGTGCCTTCACCCTCAACTAGACCGCTCCACCCGATCTTTCGCAGGTGGGTGAGCTTGACGTATGTCCATGGTTCAACCCATTCCCCGATGTAATCCACATACTCCTTTGGGTCAAATAGGGCGTACTCCTCTCCATCGGGATCGACCACTCTGAGCTTACCTTCATAGAAATTTAATTTTTTATCCTCATCGACGAGTCCCATATAGTAGGTCTTCAAGTTGTAGGCATCACTGAGTACGAGATCGAGATACTTCTTGTTGCCGAGGACGAGATCTTTGAATAATTTCAATGCGAACTGGGCAAATTCAACGGTGTAATCGGCGGTCTCTTTTATCCATTCTCTCTCATCCTCGGTGATCCCCCTCGGGACCCCTCCGGGCAATCCTCCTTCGGGGTGTGCGGGTTTGCTGGCGATGAGCTTGATTATCTCCCTACATCTCTTCCTCACCTCAATCACCTTCCCCCCGATCTCCAACCCAACTTTTTTGATTACACCAAGGATGTTCCTATCGGCGGGATCCGCATCCGGTCCGACCACGAAGTCGGGTGCGGAGAGGAAGAAGAAGTGGATGTAGTGATCCTCAACCATAAATGCATCGTAATGGAGTTGTCTTATCAGTTTTGCGGCCGGCGTCGGCTCAACGCCGTACAGGTCATCGAGTGCTTTCGTGGATGCCATGTTGTGAGGGGAGGGGCATACACCACATATATTCGGTGTTATCCTCGGCATCTCCTCCGCCGGTCTTCCGATGCAGAACCTCTCAAACCCCCTCAACTCGACTACCTGCCAGTATGCATCCTCCACATCTCCCTCGTCATTGAGGAAGATCTCGATCTTTCCGTGCCCCTCAAGCCTCGTGATTGGATTTATCGTTATCTTTTTAGCCATCTTATACCACCTTAAATTTTTAAATTCGTTTCCTCCCCAACTCTTCTCCTCCTTAAAAGGGAAGCGGGTAATGAAAAACGATATAAATACCCTGCAAGATCATCTATCGTATCGACAACCCTTTTTACCTCTTCCTCATCCTCCGCGTCGAGTATCGATGCTAGAGAGGATATAAACTTTGTTCCACCATCGACTACCCCTTCAACGGGGCCAAAGCATCCTCTGCAAGGAATATTTATATTTATACAGGCTTCCCCGCAACCCGTGCGGGTTGCGGGTCCCAGACAAAGTATGCCCTGCGCGAGGAAACAGGTATTTGGATCGGCATCGACCTCATGGATCCTCTTGATCTCCTTTAGCGCGAGTCTATCAGGTTTCGTCTCATTTCTCGGGCAGGTGTCACAGAGAGGCTTATGCGGTGTGAGTGTTGAGCCCTTCGGCGGGAGTTTCTCCTCAAGGACCGCATTTATTGCGTTCAATATCAGCTCCGGAGGTGGAGGACAACCGGGAAGGTAGTAATCGACATCGATCACCTGATCCAATGTATGAACATCCTCATAAAATTCGGGAAGCGTCAACTCTCTTCCACCGACTTGAACTTCTGGCTGAGGATAATTTCCTTTCGGATTGATGACCGTTGGGGCATCTCGATAAACCCAGTTGAAGATATCCTCCTTCGTTCTAAAATTCGCCAACCCCGGTGTTCCACCGAAGCAGGCACAGGATCCAAGTGCCAAGACGATCTGAGATTTCTTTCTAAGTAATTTTGCCATCTCTTCCTGCTCAGAATTTCTGACGTGTCCATTGATTATGCTCAATGTGATCTCATTATCTCCCATCGCTTCGATGTTGTGGTATTTGAAATCCATCGCAATCGGCCATAAAATTATCTCGACGGCATCCGCCACTTGCAAGATCGCCTCATTGAGATCAACCACCGCCTCATCACAACCACCACAAGACCCGAGCCAGCAGATAGCAACTTTTGGTTTATTCGTCATCTTACTTTTCTCCCTCCTTTCAATTGTTTTTTTCTCTACCTTCCCCTTCTCTCTCCGTTCTCAACTTCTTTAAGTATTTCTTGAAATACTTCCTTTATAACCCTCAACGTTTTTTGCCTCCACATCAGATCTTCTTGATCGGACCCAAGTCTTTGATCTCATCACTCATCTTCCTCACGAGTTGTGGGATCCTTCTTCCATCTGGATCAACGGATAATTCTATCTTGAGCCTCTCTCCCTCTATTCCATAAGCCTCGAGCACTTTTCGGAGAAGATAGACCCTCTTCCTCATCTCGAAGTTACCGTCCTCGTAGTGGCAATCCCCTTCTGGACAGCCAAGGATGAGGACACCGTCGGCTCCCCTCCTGAACGCGTCCACTACATAGGTCGCATCGATCTTTCCGCTGCAAATGATCGGTATCCAATTCTTTATCTGAGAGGATAACGTATCCTCCTCCGATAGATACCCCCACCCAAATTTACAGGAAAAACAGACCAAATTGGGTTCATAGTCACTCATTTTTCCCCTCCTTAAAATTTATAGAGCCGCATATACTTCCTCGATTCTCTCTTCTGTTCTATCCTCAACCATTCTTCTTGCGTTCGACGGACATGCTACAACGCACATGCCACAGGATTTGCATTTGAACATGTCTGTTGTGGATATCCGTTTTCCCTCGAGATCAATCAATTGGGCTGACCCATAATTGCAGGCATACGTACAAATCCCACAACCACTGCACTTCTCCTTATCCACCTCAACCGCATATAACGACTTTTCAAAACCGATGGATACGCAGGCCTTACAGGATATGCATGGACCACAGTGAAGACACCTTTTCGCCTCTTCTATCGCCTCTTTGAGTGTAAATCCTTTCTCAAATACTTGAAAATGCATTCTTTTTTCAGGAGGTATCCAAATTGCATCGGGTTCGGGTTTGTACGTTTTCCTTATCGGAGCATCGTATCCCTCATAATCTTTTTTTCTCCCCTCCCTCATATCCAAACCTCTTAAGTACCGCTCTATCGACTCCGCAGCGAAGGCCCCCTCATGCATCGCATCCACCATAAAACCGATCTTCCTCACATCACCGCCGATGAAAACCCAGTCCTTAGTCAAACTCTGCAATGTGAATGGATCGACAGCAAGCCTGCCTCTCTCATCCAAAAGCCCTTCTCTCTGGAGAAATGCTCTGTCCGGTATCTGTCCAACGGTGATTATGAGCACGTCCCCCGCCAAGTCTGTGCAGTCAGAGCAATCGAACTGGGGATTGAAGCCCTCTTCATCGAAGACACTTGTACACCTTGGACAACTGAGTTTCTCGAACCTCCCGCCTTCGCCAACAATCTCCCCCACACCTCGTGAGTAGATTATTCTTATCCCCTCCTCCCATGCTCCCCTTATCTCCTCATCATCGGCGGGTATGCCATCCCTCGAGGTTTTGTCCTCAGCCTCCAAACAGACGATGGTCACCTCCCCCCCCAGCCTCCTCGCCGACCTCGCCACATCGAATGCCACATTTCCACCACCGATGACGATCACTCTCCTCTCTTTGAGATAATCTGGTTCGATGTCACCGCGACTTACTTCATAGAGGAAGTTTTGTCCGTATATTACGCCTGAAAGGTCCTGCCCTTCTACCATCTCTCCATCAAAGGTTAGAACCCTCGGAGATGGTGTTCCCTTCGCAAGAAAAACCGCTTTGTAACCGTCTTTTTTCAGTCGTTCAAACGTCAGTCTCTCCTCGCCCACCCTCGCTTCATATTTGACATCTATCCCAGTGATCCTTACCAAATTATCGATGGTAGTTTTTAGAATTTCTTTAGGTAGACGATAATCAGGTATCAACCATAGTGCTCCACCCAATCGATTAGATGCTTCAAATATCGTCACCCTGTACCCCTTTTTGCTTAAAGTATAAGCGCACATCAATCCGCCAGGCCCTCCACCCACGACGGCGACGTTTTCCTTATCTTTGACGATGTCAAATTCTTCCTTCTGGCTCAGATAATCGGTGTAAGCAAAATCGGATAAAAACCTCTTGAGAAGTCTTCTCCTGATCGCTCCCCCCTTGATTTTGTAGTTACACTCGAGTTCACACAACCCACAGATGTAACCACAGATGTTGAAGAATGGGTTCTTCTCATAGAGGTAATCACCGATCTGGATTACTCCCCCCCTCACCAAATTCGGGTCCTCTGGAAGTAAAGAGATAAGCACATTTGTCCGTTGGATATCCTCTTTGACAGGACATTTAACCTCACAAGGGGGTAAAAACTGCTTTACTGCCTCTTCCACATGTGCCACTCCTGTACTTTCGCTCTTCCACATTCCGATATGCTCGGTCTCCCTCATCTTCACACCTCTTTTTCCTATGTTATATAACCTTTCAATTGTATATAAATAATTTGCGGTAATATCTACCTATTAAACTGAAGGTTTTAGATTAGAATCACAACATAAAAAGCTATCTATAATTTTGGAGCATTCGGGCATAACTGCACGCCCACCCCATTCTTTAGAAATGCTGATGCGGGAAGTGTTTACGGCATTATTCACATCTTTTTATGATACCTACAATTTCATCTCTAATCTTATCGATGTTATCAAGCAGCTCTTTTGAAATTTTATCGTTAAAATTAAATTTTTTTCCTTCTATACCTATTATCTGTAATCTTAATTCTTTCTTCATTGATTTGGCTATCTGAACGGCCTCAAATAAACTAAATCCATGGAGACTATACTTCCCATATCTTTTAAGATCATCGATACCTAAAATATGCACTTTTCCAGGGATATCTCCTTTAATGGCGTCTATAACAAACAATAAATTTACCGTCTGCAGATATGGAAAGGTCGATGAGGTTGAAGATATCTGTTTCAAGATCATAATAATGCGCATCTTTTATTTTACTCCTCACTCTATCTAATACTATAGAGGAGATACGATCGTCTCCGAAACTCTTATTCCCGATGGCGATGATACTCACCTTCTCAATCATTTAATCTCCATAAAATTATTGTTTGGAGATGGTATTTTTATTATTTAAGAATGAGTGAAAAATTATAAATAGTATAATAAATAAGTATGATTGTGGGGCAATATGGGTGATCTAACCATTAAGAGGGAGGAGATCGGTACCTTCATCGAGGGGATACTCAACGAGTTCGAGGTCCTTGCCCCAGTGAGAAAAGACGGTAAATTCGTTTTCGAAGAAATTAGAGATAGGATTGACGATATCGTTCTTGACTACGACACCACCATACTACCACCAAAAAAAGTCTTTTACCCACAGCACGAGATCATCTACAGATATAAAATCGGAGAGAATGGGTTTACTAAATTCACCTATGAGGAGGACGAGACGAAGAGATTGTTGCTGGGAGTGCACCCGTGCGACATAATAGCTTTGGTCTTCTTGGATAAAGTTTTCAGCAGGGAGTATAAAGATCCCTATTATCTCCCAAGGAGGTCAATAGAGCGGTAAGGCTGAATAAACTTGCAAACGATGTGAAAAAAATTCTTGGGGGAAGAGACGTTCATCCCATTAACTTCAAGATTGGAGGGTTCTATATGCCTCCGAGCAAGGAAGATATAGAAAAAATCGAGGAGAAGATGAAACAGATAAGAGAAGATGCCATAAAGATGGTTGAACTCTTTGCGTCCTTGCAATATCCAGAGTTTGAAAGAAAGACGCAGTTCCTTGCTTTATACAGCAAAGGGGAGTATGCTCTAACGAGAGGGATATTAAAAACGTTGGACGGGGTTGCCTTCAAACAAGAGGAATATCAAAGATTCATAATGGAGAAGGTATTTTCACACTCTACAGCAAAACACAGCTTTATAGATGGCAAATCTATAATGGTAGGAGCATTATCGAGATTAAATATAAACCGCCGGTTCCTATCGGATGATGCCAAGGATATGTTAGGAGATTATGATATAAAGCTCCCCAGCCATAACTCATTCTTGATCAACGTGGCACAGGCGATAGAAACCCTGCACTGTGCGGAGTCCGCCATAGACTTAACATCCGAATTAAAGGATAAGAACCTTTCAAGAGCCAAGCTGGAACCGAAGGTTAAAGAGGGAGAAGGCATAGCATTTACAGAGGCACCGAGGGGATCCCTTGTACATCACTATAAGATCGATGAAGATGGAAAGGTGACGTATGCCAACGTAATAACACCCACCGCCATAAATGCGAGGAATGTGGAAGAGGATATTAAAGAGTTCGTCCCGACCGTGATCGATGAGGGGGATAAAAACATCTCTATCGAATGTGAAAAACTTATTCGAGCATACGACCCATGTATCAGCTGTTCTACACATTTCTTGGATACTAAATTTAGAAGATAGTTTTCATGTGGAGGATCATTGTTCGGGGAATCGTCGAAGGTGTTGGGTTCAGGCCGTACGCATACAATCTCGCAAAGTCCTTGGGACTGGGTGGTTTCGTCAGGAACAATGGATCTTACGTTGAGATAGTGGTAAACAGGAATGTAAAAGGTTTTATAGACTGTATGATGAGGCAATTACCTGCAGGAGCAAAGATAGAGAGCGTTGAGGTTCAAAAATATGCTCACAATGGTTTTAATGATTTCTATATACTAACCTCGGGCAACAAAGGCTCTTCGGGCATCTCCATTCCCTGTGATACCGCCATCTGTGATGAATGCCTCGCAGAACTTTTTGATGCCGACGGAAGAAGATATCTCTATCCATTTATCAGTTGCACCACTTGTGGCCAGCGATTCTCCATCTTGGAAAAGATACCATTCGATAGAGAGAACACATCTCTGAAGGATTTTCCGATCTGCGAAGTGTGTGAGAATGAATATAGAGATCCAAGAGATAGAAGATTTCATGCGCAGACGATCTCATGCCCAAGATGTGGACCCACATATCATCTCTATGATGAGAATAGGTCTCTGATCGATGAGAGTTGTATCGATGCGATCAGGGAGTTCTCAAAGGCCATAGACGATGGATCTATTGGAATAGCAAAAAGTTGGGGAGGGATGCATCTCTTATGCAATCTTGATAAAACAAAAAGCTTAAGAGAGATCTTTAGAAGACCACAGAAGCCATTTGCCGTGATGTTTAGAAATATTGAAGTTTTAAATGAGTTCGTTGATATTTCTGAGATGGAGAGAGATACTTTGCTTGAGAAGGGGAGACCGATCGTGCTACTCAACAAAGATAATTCTTCCTATTTTGAGGAGATCTCTCCAAAATTGCCAAATATTGGGGTATATCTTCCGTACTCTGCCTTGCATCACCTTTTATTTAATTTTATGAAGGAGGATCTGATCATCGTTACTTCTGCCAACGTACCTGGAGAACCAATGATAACGGTGAATGAAGAGGCATTTTTATTGAAGGCAGATCTATATCTATTGCATAACCTTAAAATCGTTAATAGGGTCGATGATAGTGTATTGAGGGTAGCTAAGGGGGGTAAATTTTTCCTCAGAAGATCGAGAGGATACATACCATTTGGCATCCACATACCACATCAAAGAAACGTAATCTCCTTTGGTCCCGAAGAGAACGTAACCGGGGGAATATCCAAAGAAAGTATATATTATCCCACACAGTATATCGGAGATGTGAAATACTACAAAACCCTTAGATATCTCGAGGAATCCATAGAAAAACTCATCTCTTATATCGGTATAAAGCGAGAGGAATTGGACGCAATCGCCTTCGACCTCCATCCCTCCTTCATCTCAAAGAGATATTTCAGGGAGAAATTTTCTCCATACGAAGAGGTCTTCGAGATCCAGCATCATTGGGCACACGCATCTTCTCTGATGGTGGATGACGATCTGGATGAGATGGTATGCTTGGCCATGGATGGTGCCGGATACGGGGACGATGGTAATATCTGGGGATGCGAGGTTCTCTACACCACATTTGAAGAATTCAGACGTCTTGGAACGATCACAGAGTTTCCTTTGATAGGAGGAGATAGAGCAACAAAAGAACCAATTAGAATTCTATTTGCCTTCTACGAAACTTTAAAAGATGAGGTAGAGGAAAAGGATAGCATTTTTGAGGGCATCAAAGAAGCGGATGTGTGGAGAAGGGTTATGAAGAGAAGTCCTAAAACGACGAGTATGGGAAGGGTGTTGGATTCCTTATCCTGCCATAAAAAGATATGTTGCAACGCAACTTACGATGGAGAGCCGGCAATGAAATTTGAGAGATATTTAAATTTAAAACAGATGAGGGAGAGAAACTGCAAGATGGAAGATTTTGATCCAGAGATCTTGACGGAAGACGGCATCAAAAAGGTGGATATCTATGCCCTCTATAGAGATCTATTCAACAAAGATATCGATGAATATACGTTTCTCTCTTGCCTCATCAAATCTCTGAGCACCATCTGTGTGGAAGAATCTCAAAATTTGGGGGTAGAGTATATTGGGCTCACAGGTGGGGTATCCTATAACAAAGTGATATCTGAGATCTTCAAAGGATGTGTAAACGCCATAGACCCGACCATTCATGTGGTATTTCACAATAGTATTCCCAATGGAGACGGGGGCGTGGCGGTCGGGCAGAATGCGATAGCCGGAAGAATGTTGGAGGTGAGATAGTGTGCTTGGCCATCCCTGGTAAGGTTGTTGAGATAAAGCGAAATCTTGCCAAAGTTGATTTTGGCGGCGTGATAAGAGAGGTCGATCTCTCTTTGGTGGATATAAACGTTGGAGATTACGTGTTAGTTCATGCCGGATTTGCCATAGAGACCATCGACGAAGAAGAAGCAGAAAGGAGCCTCGATCTGTGGAGAGAATTATTAGAAGAGGAAGAGACGCAAAACTCATAGAAGGATTTCTCGGCCTGATACAAAGAAGACTAAAGGAGTATGGCAGAGAAGAAGTAAATATAATGCACGTCTGTGGCACTCATCAGGACACCCTGGTTAGGTACGGCCTGCTGGATCTTTTTAGGCAGATCGGAGTGAAAATTAGACAAGGGCCGGGTTGCCCCGTCTGCGTTACTACGGGGAGAGAGATTCAGGAGGCCATCGCCCTCGTGGAGCATGGAATAGACGTGGCCATCTACGGTGATCTATTAAAGGTCCCGACGAAGAAAGGGTCTCTGGGCGATGTGGAGGGGAAGGTGTATGTCGTCTACAGCATTTCAGATGCGGTTAAGATCGCCAAAAAAAAGGGCGACCTCGTATTTTTTGCCTGCGGCTTCGAAACGACCGCCCCATCTACCGCGCTCACCATCTTGGACAATCCCGACGATAATTTTTATATCTTGAGCTCCCATCGGTATCTTCTACCCGCTCTCGAGTATCTCCTCTCGATCAGAGAGACGAAGATCGAGGGTATAATAGAACCAGGACACGTGAGCACGATCATTGGGGTGGATCCTTACATACCACTCAGCGAAAGATACCATATCCCCCAGGTAATTGCTGGATTCGAGCCGTTAGATATCGTTCTTGCCGTATATATGCTCGTTGAGATGATCTGTCATGGAGAGTATGGGGTAAAGAACGAATATAAAAGGGCGGTAAGAGATGGGGGGAATCTAAAGGCCATCGGGGTAATAAAAAATGTTTTTGAAAGATCAGATATAAAGTGGAGAGGATTTCCGGTGATAAAAGACTCTTTGATGTCGTTGAAGAAAGAATACGGAGAGAGGGATGCGAGGGAAGTGTTCACCGATATCTTGCAAGATCTACCTGAAGAGGAGACGATTAAGGGATGTAGATGCGGAGAACTTTTAAGGGGATTGATAGAACCGGAGGAGTGCAAACTCTTTGCCAATCGCTGTAGCCCACAAAACCCCGTGGGTCCTTGTATGGTCACTTTTGAGGGAGGGTGCAATATTGCATACAGATACAGAAAGAGATGATTGCGAATCTTTGATTTGATTGCGAATCTTCGATTCGCAACATTGAAAATCGGAGATTTTCAAATGCAAATGCTCAAACGAAGTTTGGCATCCCAAAAATCCAAAGGATTTTTGTGGACTTGAAAATGCAATATTTGCAAATGATCTTAACATATTCTCGGTATGGGGTCACCGATCGGTGTTTCCAAGATCCTCTTTCCGCCTACTATCGTATTTAAGACCACGCCCTCGATATCCTTCGTTGCATGACCTATTATCGTAGCTTCCTCCTCCGCCCTTTTTAGTTCCTCTAAAATTTCTTCCGACCTCTCTCTGACACACGCTATGACCATCTTTCCTTCGTTGCCGATCTGTAAGGGGTCAATACCCAAAAGTTCGCAGGCAACGCTAACTTCTCTTTTTATCGGAAGTTTCTCCTCATCCACCACGATTCCAATATGTGACTTCTCAGACCATTCATTCAGTGCATTTGAGACGCCCCCCCTCGTCGGATCTTTCAGGCATGTTACCCCGCCTATCTTTAAGATCCTCTCTACCAGATGATTTAAGGGTTTGGTATCAGATTTAATCTCACTTTCAAACTCTATCCCTTCTCTCTTGCTCATGATAGATATTCCATGGTCTCCAATAGATCCATTTATCAGAATGACATCTCCATCCCCCAAATTAGAATCTTTTATCCATCTACCGGAGAATTCTCTATGGTTCCTCACCTCCTCGATGTTGCCGTCTAGAAATCTGCTTCGCTTCCCAATTCCAGAGGTGCAGACGATACATTTTTCGAGTGCCCCTCTCTCTATAACCTTTGTATCACCGGCAATGATGTAAACATCGGCGGATCTGGCGGTCTTCTGCATACTCTTAATAATCTTTTCCAGGGACGATATCTCGAGCCCCTCCTCTAAAATTAAGGCACTGGAAATGGCAATTGGCTTAGAACCAACTGCTGAGAGATCGTTGACAGTTCCAGAGATCGAAAGAGATCCGATATCCCCTCCAGGAAAGAATATGGGTTTTACCGTATATGCATCGGTGGTGAAGGCGATATCTCCGATGGTGCCGCTGTCATCCATATCCAAGAGCGTTAACTCTTCCTCTTTGATGTCTAGATGGGATAAAATATGTTCTTTTAGGAGAGACTGCATCAATAATCCGCCACTCCCATCCCCCACGGTGATGAATTTTTTTTCAGACTTCATATATCTAACCCCTTTTTTACACCTACCATTCACGATATTTTCTATCGCCTCAATCATGAATCAAATTTAAAGGATACGGAATATATCCCTTCTTCAAGGTGGCTTTCGACCTTATAACCCGATTTATGAACTAAATCAAGCATCCTTCTATTTTGTGCCAATATGGTCGCCTTGAAGCCACGCACCCCATTTTGCTTTGCCACTTTGATGAGATACTCGAAGAGAGAAGTTCCCACCCCCATATTTTGCCAGTCGTCGTGGATCAAGAGGGCAAATTCTGCCATGGAAGAGGCGTGATCTACAATATAGACCCCGGTGGCAATGGCTCTCTCTATCGCCCCCTCCCATACCGTACCAACAATCCTCATCTCATCCCTATAATCGATATTTACGAGTTTATCTATACGATCCTCGGTCATGCGCAATGGAGTAAAATATCTCGTGTAGATCGTCTCCTCGGAGACGGAGTGATAGAGATCTCTGATGATTGGTCCATCAGAAAATCTTATGGGTCTGAAGTAGATCTTTCCCTTCGGGGTTTTCATCGTCATCTCATATTTTTTTTGGTCATAAGATGCATATTTCAGTGCTACCTGATCTGGACGGATATATAGATGCTCTTTTGCCGCTTTTAGGAGTTCTTCCCTGAATTTTGGGTGAGCAATGTTGATGAGTGCCATCGCCCGCTCTCTGATGCTCTTTCCATGAAGATACGCGATGCCCCACTCCGTTATCACGTAGTGGACATCTCCACGCGTGGCAATGACCCCTGCCCCCTCCCTCAGATGGGAGACGATCCTCGAAACCTTGCCATTCATCGCGGTTGAAGGGAGAACGATGATCGATTTCCCTCCCTTTGAGAGAGATGCACCCCTGATGAAATCCGCGTGCCCGCCCAATCCGGAAAAAAATTGGTAACCCAGGGAATCCGCACAGACCTGTCCGGTTATATCCACCTCCAGCGCTGCGTCTATCGCGACCATCTTCTCGTTCTTTGCGATGACGAACGGGTTGTTCGTGTACTCCGTCGGATGAAATTCAAAGATCGGATTGTCGTCAACGAAGTCATACAGACGCCTACTTCCCATACAGAAAGAAGCGACGATCTTGCCCCGGTGAAGCGTCTTCTTCTCATTCGTGATGGCACCCGTCTCCATCAATGGGATCAGATCGTCCGTGAACATCTCCGTGTGAATGCCGAGATCTTTCTTATCCTTTAAAAATGGTATGGCTGCAGATGATGTCACACCAATACCGGTCTGTAGGGTGGATCCGTCTTCGACCAATTGGGAAGCATATCTCCCTATCGTCCTTCCAATCTCATCAGGCTCTCTGAATTTATATTCTAATAGTGGTGTATTATTCTTAACCAAGAGATCAATATCATCCACGTGGATGAAGGTGTCCCCTCGTGTCCTCGGCATCTGCGGATTTACCTCGGCAATCACCATCTCTGCGCTCTCCGCTGCGGCCTTTGTGATATCCACCGATATCCCAAAGCTGCAGTATCCATGAGCATCTGGCGGTGAGACCTGGATCAATGCCACATCGAGCGGAATCTTTCCGCTTTTAAACAATTCTGGGACCTGGGAGAGAAAGATCGGTGTGTAATCCGCGCGCCCCTCCGAAACGGCTTTTCTCAGATCTGGAGCGATGAAAAAGGTGTTGTGATGGACGATATCTGTAAATTCTGATCCGACAAATGTTTCCATGCCCAACGCCAACGTATTGAAAAATTCTGTATCGGATAACCACTTGACGTGCTCCATCAAACCCTTGACTAACAACTGCGGTTGTCCTGCCCCAGAACCGATAAAAATCCTGTCTCCTGGGCGCACATCTCTTATTAGTCTATCGATCGCTTCTTCCACGCTTTTGAATTTTGGGTTTTTGGCGGGCACGATAAAGTCTTATCTATCAAACGATATTTAACTTTTCGCCATGACTGATATACTCTCCGAGCTAAAGTTCCTAAAAACCAAAAGTTTTTAGGATATGCAACGAAATCTTCGAGATTTGAATTGAATGGATTTGTTGCCTGACCAAATGAGAGTTGGATCTGTCATACGTTATGGGCCTTTCTGTAATTACGCAAGAAGTCTATTTTTCAACCTCTTCGACCTCCTTCAAATGTGATCAGTGCTATATATATATAGGCTATTTTATTGATATAAAAAGGTTTCTATACAATGTAGTCAATAAATTAAACCTGCCTCCTGAAAACTATAATACCCTCTCTTTGAGACGATGATGTGGTCTAACACCTCAATGCCAAGAATCTTACCAGCCTCTGTCAACTGTTCCTGAACTCTCAAATCGCTCTCGCTGGGTTTAAGCTCTCCAGAAGGATGATTATGAGCCAAAATTACAGAAGCCGCTCTGTCGGTGATAACGTCAGCAAAGACCTCCCGTGGATGCACCTGACTCTTATTCAGCAATCCAACGGTAACAATTCTTTTTTCAATGACCTCATTGGCGCCGTTCAATGAGATACAGATAAAATATTCCTGATTTTTGTCCTCTATATCTCTTAGTAGTGGTAAGACGTCTTTGGCTCCCTTAACTTTAATAGATTCCTTTATAAGGTGTCTCCTGGCTAATTCAAAGCCAGCCAAAATCTGTGAAGCTTTTGCAATGCCGATGCCTTTTACATTCAATAACGCCTCTATCGATAATTTTCCCTTGCTATTCGCAATCAATTTGGCCACTCTTGATGAGAGGAGCATTACATCCTGACCTTTATTACCACTTCCCAATATGATGGCAAGAAGCTCGGTATCCGATAAAGCATGAGCACCTTTTTCTTTTAATTTTTCACGTGGACGCTTAAATTCTGGTAGATCCTTGATCCTTTTCATCTGCTCGATGATATAAAAGAGCGGGATTCTATATAACGTTTTTTGGATATGGTATCTTTCCTTTCTACGTCTCACGAACGGATATTTTTGAGTGATCGATTTTTTTATCTCTATTAAAAATAACTTTTTATCAAAAAGTATTTAAATGATAAAGAGTATATGAATATTGAGGTGACATCACGAAGATCATAGAGGTGAATCATCTCGTGAACTACCTCGCCCTAAAGGGCGAGGTTTCCATTCATGATAACAGGAATCCTGCTGATCGTATCGGCGATACCGATAGCATCTTTTGCGTTGGAGCACGCATTCCTGCTCTTTGGGTTGATATGCGGAATCGGTTGCATGATATCCGGTTTCTCCGATTACAGATCATGGTTGAGCGAGGCAAAGGGAACATAAGCGGTTATGTACGAAGATATTGTGGAATTGGACAAGGTCATACATGAGCGGATGAGGCTTGCTATGATGACGCTGTTATATCACCATAAGGAGGTGAGCTTCAACTACCTTAAAAAAGCACTTAAGACGAGCGAGGGAAATCTCGCCACCCACCTGAAAGTGCTGGAGAAGAGTGGATATATAAAGGTTAAGAAGCGATTCGTCAAGAGAAGACCTCAGACAAGCTACGAATTGACCGAATTGGGGAAGGAGGCATATAGGAGATATTTATCCGTGTTGAAACGATTACTCTATGAGAATTGATCTGTGCAGGTAAAAATCCATAAATGGTGACTATATTTGCAAGGCAAAAATAGGTGAGCTGATGAGTGAAATAAAGATAAAATGGTCTGCGATATTAAATTCTATCGGTATGATATGTCTAATGATATCACCCATTATAATACTAATTCTCCTTACTAAACATTTCTTTCCTAAATTTCTAACTATCATCCAAAACAATATTTGGATAATCTACTACCTATCAGGAATATCTATATTTTCAATTTCCATTATTCTAATTTATTGGCTATCAGAGGGACAATTAAATAAATGGGGTTTCAATCTTAGAGCAAAAGATCTGAAAATCAAGTTGAGTGTAGAATGGGGACTGATATTCTTTTCAATCGGATTGATCTCTAATATACTCTCTATCTTAACCCATAATTATAAACCATATTGTCCATTTCCGTTGACTTTTGGAAATATAGTTTGTATAATGCTATATGAAAGTATCTTTGTAGGGATATTTGAAGAGACTGGATTTAGAGGTTTAATCCAGACTTATCTCATGAATAAACTCAGCGGATCTGTTAAATTATTTAGATGGAATTTTCATATCGGCTGTATTATAGCTGCTATTCTATTTGGATTAGTACATTTAGGAAACCTGATAACTGGTTCTTTATTGGGCTTTGGGCATGAATTCGTGCCATCCGTGTTAATGCAGGTAATTTTTGGATCTATATTCGGATTAATAGCAGGCTATATCTATCAAGAGACAAAGAGCTTGGCAGGTCCGATAGTAATGCATAACCTAATTGATGGTTTAGGCACGTTATCCCTATTTATCTTCTATTGGGCGATGTAAAGTAAGCAATTAAAACTAAAAATGGCATTGATTAAATTTCATATCCTTCAACTCGTGCACTAATTCTTTATGCCACTCCGGTGATCTCACCGTCTTGATCCATAATCTGCATCCAATGGGGGCTAAAGGAGATAAAACTCTTTTTACTTCTATAAATCTGAAGGATATGAGCCGTTACATCGGATTACGACGATATTTACGGCATTTTCCTCACACTAAAAGATGTTTCTATGAGGGACGTAAATTTCACTTTCCCACTTGAAGCTTACAACAAAATTTATAACCTCTCCCACCGACGATCTAATATGTTTGAGGAAGATCTAACGAATGACGTACTATTTAACGTATCTCAAGATTACGCCTATTTTCTAAGAAACGGCCCGGTGACCATATCAAAATTGCATTCCCCCTTTTTTCTGGTTCTGGGGGGAGAAAGAGAGAGAAAAAAGGTTTCAGACGAGTGGGAGAAGAAAAAAACCGATAAAGATGATATATTTTCGAGAATAAAGGATATAAAAGAGGTAGAGGAGTATAAAAGCTTCTGGAATCCATCTACAATAAGAGAGGTATTCAAAGTAGAGACTTATGAATCTTACGTGGTTCCAGAAGTAAGCGACAAGATATTCTTTAAATTGGGAATTCCAACGGCAGAACACGATATTCCTTACGTTAATCGGGCTCTCGTCGATCTATCTGCATTAAAAGATATGTGGATATTCGATACTAAGGGGAGAAAGGAGATATTAGATGTTTTACTATACGACATTGAGATAAGCGACTACGGGGATAAGGAAAATGGTAGATTGCCAATTGGGATAATCGGATACTCAGACTTTAAGTTCTCTTTCAGATCAGAGAAGAACCTGGAAGAGGAGGATTTTGATCTCAATATAATTGATATACCATCCGATTGGGAATCTATCGAGATAAAGCAGTTGATATCCAGAGATGAAGATGAAGAGGTAGAGAATCTAAAAACATTTTTGGAAGAACTGCGCCGCCATCAGATAATCTGTGGGCACAATATACTCAACTTCGATAATCGGGAGATCTACAACCGGATAGAATACCTCTCAGGGAAGAAGAAAGATGAACTATCAACAGAGGAGAAGAGATTATTTAGGGGATTTTTAGATACCAGCTCAAGAAAAGAGAGAATATTCAACTTTGGTTCGATGCAGGGCACGGTGAATATCTATCCCACTTCCTTTGACACGTATCACGCCGCGAGAAAGTTCTTTCCAAATTTAGACGGATACGGGCTCAAGTATCTTGCGCCCCTCTTCGGAATAAAGATAAAAGACAGGGTCTATTTAGATTACGATGAGATAGGTATTGACGATAAAACTCTGGAATACAACAGACACGATGTTGCTGAGCAATGTGGAATAACGCTCCTCCTCCTCCAACAGGCCCTCCCATTGGCATTTTTAACAGGGCTACCATTTGAAATTTTATTTCCAGCCGGTACGACCAAGATATGGGACCAGATGGCGATGATAAGGGCAGCAAAGTATAAAAAAATCTTTCCGGCAACGTGTAAAGTATCGTTGGTTTCAAGGCAGATGATAAAAGAATTTGGGAATAAAAAAGAGAAGAAAAGAAAGGAAGAGATCTTTCAAGAGGCACGGAAACTTGAAGATCGGTCAGAATACCTGAAAGAGGCACTCAGAGTTATAAAATATGGAGAAGAGATGCCAGACTGGGTTGAGTATCCCTATGTAAATCTCGAATATCATTTTCCTGGTGGAAAGACCATTAAACCCAACGAAGTTAATTCTGATTTCTTACTCTGGTGGAATGTCATCGTGGCAGACGTAGGCGCGATGTATCCGACGATATTGAGGGCGGGGAATATTGGGGCGGATACCGTGCGGATATCAAAAAAAGATGAGACTCCAGATGATTATGTCTGGCTGAAGAGTCTTCCAAAAAAATTTTTGGAGAATATCTGCTGGAAAGATGCTGGTGATAAAGAAGGATATCTGGTAGGCATAAAAAAATCAAAGGAAGACGGTATGGTGAATTTGGCGATGAAAGGTATCATGAAGATGATCTTTAGAATTAAGAGAGAGCTTTCCAAAGCCAAAGCCGAAGGCTCCGGCGTTTCAAAGGAAGAAGTTCAAAGAATGCAGATGATGTATAATGCTCTAAAGGGTGTTAGAAATGCTGGAACACACGGAATAATGACCGCACCGAACGTCTCGTGCAGACAATTCAATCTTTGGGCCGGTGCTGCAATAACCACGAAGGGTCAAGAGATACTGGATGATGTCTTAGAAAGATTAAATGAGAGAGATATAAGGGTGGTGTACGGCGATACAGACGGTATATATGCAGCATGTTCCAAAACTGCACCGCCTGAAGTTTGCGATGTATTAGGAACATCTGCATATGTAGATAGAACTAAAAATAAAAATAAAAAAATTATAACGCGTAAAATCTCTGATTTTGAGATGCCCTGGCTCTCTGAGCCGGAGAAGGTTTTGAGAACGATCGAAGATTGTAATGAGATATGGAGAGAGAGATTAAATTATCCCAACTTTGAACTTGAGCCTGAAGAACACAGCGCGATGCTCTTCGTCAAGCATAAGAACTATCTGGTTTGGGACATCGAGGATGGAGAATTGGTGATGAAGACGAAGGGGAATAATTTTAGGGCGAGCGATAAGGCAGAGATCACGATAAAGACGCTCGAAGAGATAATGCAAAGTGTGGTTAGAGATAATATATCGTGGGAGAGCGAAGAAGATGAGAAAATACGCGTTAAAGACTCAATTAAAGAGGGAGCAGAGGAGATAATCTCAAATTTAAATCTGGATGATGTGGATGTATCAGATTTAATAATGACGCAGACCGTCTCTCCGCCGAAGACGTATGCGAGGAACAAAGATGGATCGATGAATACCTTTGGTCAGAGGGCAGCAGCTCTAGAAAAGATCGTCGGGAAGATTGGTGTATCTACAAAGTTCAGGTTCGTGGTTACCAAATCGCCCTTACCTGGAATAAATAATTCCAGCAAGAGCGGCGTAAAACCAATTCATTACATGTATCCAATCGATTACCTAACAGACGAAGAGTTTTCTGAAGAGATAGATATTGAATGGTATAGAAAGCTCGTTGGGAATTATATAAAGGGGGCATTTGGTATCGAAGATGTATCTACCGGGAAGAATATGTCACTGGATCTCTTTATGTGATCCAAATGATTCTGGGGGTAAAGAGGAGCCTGAAGTATGGTGTAGATCTTTATCACAGATTGGCCCTGATTACTTATTCTTTTTCTGACGTCCAATAAGTATTAGAGATCGCCTTTCATCCGTTCAATCAGAGTAGCGTGAGGTGTGGCAAAATAACGCCATGCCATCTGATATGCTATCTGATTCCGTAGATTTTCAGAAAGTGCCGATCGATCTCTGAGATTGTTAACAGGTGGATAAGAACGTTCGATCACTCAAAATTTGAAGAATGCCGATCAGTTAGCTATTTATATTGGAAACGAGATTGAATTATTTGTATGGTATAAAAAGAAAAAGAGGTGAAAAAAAAATGGTTGAAAACTTCCTTACTGTGAAAAACCTCACGAAGGAGTTTATAAGTGGAATCCCTGTTGTTAGGGATGTGTCATTTGATGTAAAAGAAGGAACGTCTTTTGGGTTCCTTGGGAAGAGCGGTTCTGGAAAATCTGTTC
>CABGHG010000010.1 GCA_902158735.1 Candidatus Methanolliviera sp. GoM_oil | reverse complement strand
GAATATCTCTCCGCATGCCTTGGGTGCGCATGAAACGGATTACATCCCCAGTATATGACCAAATCCGCCCTGTTCTTCACCTCTCCGAGCGTGCAGGATGGCTTTCCAACTTCCTGTGTTCCTAAGACCGTTGGCCCGTGGCAAACCGTTGCAGTCTGATCGATTACTCCACCTATCTTCACCGCCAGTTCGATCCCCTTCTCGATCGCCTCGCAGCTCGTAGAAGCCCATCCGTAAAGTAAGGGGCTCTTCGCGTTATAGAGTATCTTAGCCGCCTCTTCGATACTCTCTTCATAGCTTATCTCCTTAAATTCGTCTCCGACTCTCTTTAATGGTCTCTCATACCTGTCGTGTTCGTATCCCATTATTTTGCTATAACCGAGCTTACAGGCGTTCTCTATCCCGGCTATCTCATTATCTTTTACCTCTACGATGAGATCGTCGCAGAGAGAACCGCAGAATGGGCAGATAACATCTTCTATTATCATATCATATACCTCTTCATGAGTTCTTCCATCTTGGGGGTTTTCTCATCCGTGGATTCAATCTTTGCATTTACACCCTTAAACGACGGCATTCCAGCCATCCCCACATCCATCCCTAATACGAAGTTTGCCCAAGGACCCATCGGAACGAATATCATCTCTTCCCCAATATTATCATCCCCCACGGCCCTTACGACAACATCGGCGACATCCGTAATCACCTTTACTCCGCCTCCTTCATCTATACCGATATCTTTCATCAATCTTGGATTTATCCGGCAGATCGCCGCCGCATTGAGATACCCGTCGGAATGCTTATGCTCTATAAATCTTCCCTGGTCGAGGGTTCTCCCTGTGATCAACTTCACTTCTCGCTTCATATGTCTTTCCCCTTATCGTTGGGCATGGCTCTCTGATATAAATATAACTACTCGCATAAATTTTTTATCTTCCTGTTTGATCTTTATATGAAATATATTTTATACATCTGCATCTCTATTTTTGGTCGTTAGGACCACCATAAATTCTGTGACAAATGATGGGGTGAAAAATTGGCCAAGTTTTTTTTATCTTGATTCATCTTTTTTTATCTTATAGTTAGATCAAATCGAAGTATTTATTAACTGTTAACTTTATAATACGTTTAGATAGGAGGAGTAAAATATGGAGATTAAAAAAACGTTGGTTGTTTTGGTATTAGGTATCTTACTGGTAAGTGCTGCATGCCCAATGATCATAAATTCGGTGGGGGCGCAGAGCCAGAAGAGCGATAATGGCGGGGTGATTGGCCGGCTTGCGGCGAACGTGGTGGGGATAGGTATTAATTATGTCCAGAAACTTTCCCCTGAAAGAGTTGCAGGCATAATAAATGCGGTAGTCGTTGTTATCCCACCAAAGATCGTGGCGAATATGGTGTCGGATGTGGTACCTCAAATGGATGCGAGATCCATCAGCAATCTGGTAAATGGCGTGGTAGGAAGATTGGACGTTCCTGCGACCATGGAATTCGTAGACGATGTAGTCAAAGAATTGGACGGAAGATCACTGGCGCTGTTCGTAAACGGTGTGGTGGAGAATATAGATACCCCTGAAGTTGCAGATCTCGTGAATGATGTGGTAAAGGAATTGGATGGCAGATCACTGGCGCTGTTCGTAAACGGTGTGGTGGAGAATATAGATACCCCTGAAGTTGCAGATCTCGTGAATGATTTGGTAATGGAATTGGATGGCAGATCTCTCGCATTGTTTGCAAATACGATATTGGAGGATCCGACGATTGCACCATTCGTATCCGATCTAGTTGGAAGTATAGATGTTGAGCCCATTGCAGGGATAGTGAACAGGTTATTTGATGACAACCCGGCGTTCGTAGGTAATCTACTTGTATATTTAGATCCTGAGGCGTGTGGCACGATGGCAAGTGTTCTCATGGAAGAGAATCCGACGTTCATATCCGATTGTGAAAAATATGTGGATACCGATGCACTCAATACTCTCTTAAATAACGTATTTGAAGAGACTTTTACGAGGGACTATGTAGAGGCAGTAGGAGATCTACCTACACAACAAATATCATTGACGATAGTACTCCCACCGCAACTAGCTGACCTTTTTGAGGAGGAGGAGATCAGGCTCAAGGTGACGGTTAATGCGTCGCAGGTAAAACTTTATCTAACAAAACTTTTACTAAAAGAGGGGCGTGTGCCCGGGACTATTGGAGGCAAAAAATGAGAGCTATGTCGTGGGGGGAGATTATAAAGTTCTGGCTATCAGGGTTAATACTATTGGTGATCGTCGTCTTCATATTGCTGGTGGAGCTGACGATTTGAGAGGTGTAAAAATGGCAGAAGAAGAGAGAGAAGACGAGATAGGATGGGTGGAGAGCATTAGGTTCTGGTCGTTTCCAATGATCATCATCTTTGTGATAGCGTTCATTGTCATACTGATACTTCGGTGGATGTGAATCGTCGGCGGAAAATAGACCAGCGTCTTTATTTTTTTCTTTTTTCTTTTTATTTATAGATAATGAAA
The DNA here is from genome assembly GCA_902158735.1 of Candidatus Methanolliviera sp. GoM_oil. Lineage (GTDB taxonomy): Archaea > Halobacteriota > Methanoliparia > Methanoliparales > Methanoliparaceae > Methanolliviera. The sequence continues at coordinate 20,956 of CABGHG010000010.1, read as the reverse complement.
ACCCCTATGCTTTAGCTTGGGGATGATAGACAAAAAACTATTTAAACCTCTAAAGTAAAATATTGTTGGGTAGGTTCCTCGAGAAGTTGAAAATACTGTCGATAGACTTTTCAATAGAAAAGTCGAAACCTTTGGATATATTAATCCTCGTATCCTGTAAAACCGAAGAGGTGTAAATTGTGTATCGCAGGGACTGCGAGATTTTAAGCCTGCGGAGAGTAAAACCCTACTCTGTGAATCAGGAAGCCCCAATGCTTTAGCATGGGGTAGTTCACTGGATATGGTTGGCCCCATAATAGAGGCGATCTTGGATATCTCTAGTCCGATATTGGAGATTGCCGGTCCGTTGTTGGAAGCTCTCATTTCCATGATAGAACCCTTGATTTGGGGGTTGGGAAGAATATTGGACGCTTTAGTGAAGGGGCTGGGTTTTCTGCTTGGTCCTTCACCTTAAAAGGAGATAAAAAATGGAAAAGAAGTATCTTGAAAGAGAAACGCCACCTGTTATCTCAAAACTCGTCGAAATAGTCAATAAGGCAGAAGAGTATCTCTGGAGAGGGATGTTGAATGCGTACGAGAGAAAGCATCCCGGTGAGAAGCTCACGTATGGTGGGGCTGGAAATGATCTGGATTTGAGTATTTTGCAGCCCGGAGATATAATAATTTATAGTGCATATTCTCGTGATCTCAATCCTCCCGAGCTCATGGGGATTCTCGGTCCTGTCCTCGAATTACTCCTGATTTACCTCTTGGGAGGTCAGTGTGGTCACACCGCCGTGTATGTAGGAGAAGGCAAGCTCGTGGAGGGGTTGCCCATAACGATCAGAAAGGTGGATTATGAAATAGTACATACCGCCGGCAGCGTCGAAGTTTACAGGGTGAAGACGACGGAAGGGATCAAAGGAAAGGCGGTAAAATTCTGTGAGAGCAAAGTGGGGGTATCCTATGGCATTTTGCATTGTCTCCCCCTATTCTATCCAATCGCAAAGCACGTGGAGGGAGAGCAATATTACTGCAGTGAACTCGCTTGGGCGGCGTATAAATCTGCGGGCATAGATATAAATGCCTATCCAGAACTTCATCTCTCTCCGCCAATAAATGGTTTCGCGCTCGCGCCACAAAATATATGCGATAGCGATAACGTGGAACTGATTGCGTCCGCGGGGAAGAGGTAAAGTGCGATCTTTATATAAATACCAAATTTTTTATCTTTTTCTTTCTTATGGATGAACTCAAAAAGATAATCGCAAAGGTGTTTTTAAGAAAAAGAAGGCAGATAACAAGATCAGAATTTATCTTTGCTCTCTCATACGATCTAAGATGGTTCTCGAAGAAAGAGGCAGAGAAGATATTTGAGGTTTCTGTAAGAGAGAACCTATTGGAAGATAAAGAAGGTGTGCTCAGAACAAAATTCGATTTCTACAGAGTTGATCTCCCACACGATTTTAAGCCAGAACCAGATTTTGATTTTAAATCTAAATCTAAAGAAGAGAAGAGTTTAGATGTGATCCTCAAAAGGATTATGAAAGAGAAGAAAATAGATGAAAAAGAAGCTATGGCAGAGATAAATAAGACGCAGGAGGATTTTCAGGGGTTAATAAGCATGGAGGTATCTGCTTTACTGGTAGCAAGAGATATGGGGGTAGATATAGATGATGTCTTGGAGAGATACCATAAGGAATTGGTAGAAAAAAGATTAAAAAGCATATAGGGTGTTAAAATTCGGCCCAAATTTAAAAAAAATACTTCTAAAGATACGCCTCGCCGAACGGGGTAATGGTGTAAAAAACCACTCCATCTTCTTCGACTTTTTTTATAAACAGCGCTTTTTCCAATATGTTGAGGTTAAGTTCGGCCTGGATGAGATCGGGTTTGAATCTCTCTTTCACTTCTTCAAGACTCTTTTTATTACTGATGCCAATAAATTTGATCATCTCTCTCCTCGCTGGATTTTGAAGCGCCGTTAGAATTATCCTATTGTCTTTTGCAGAATCCTTTAGTTTGCCTTCTTTCTTTATCTTCTCAAGCCATTCCTGCCTTATTTTAAGACTTTCTTCCTTGTCCATCTTTTAAAGTTGTACCCTTTTAAAATATTAAACTTTTGGAATGCCGATAGAAAAATTTATTAGTTAATACCCATGCGTGAAAGCATCATGAAGATAGGAGTTGCTTCAAGTGGAAAAGGGGGTCTTGACGATATGACCTCACCAGTCTTTGGCAGGTGTCCGGCTTTTACGATAGTCGAAGTAGATGAAAAAGAGATAAAAAGTTCCTATACTGTTAATAACAGCTTTTCAGGGGCAACCGGTGGTGCCGGAATTCAGTCCGCTCAGATGCTGATAACTGAAGGCATAAAAGTCATCATCGCTGGTAATTACGGGCCGAACGCATCGACGGTCTTTGGCCAGGCAGGTGTTGAGATGGTTTCTCTGCAAGGTATACCGATAAAGGATGCCGTGATGAAATATTTGGGTGGAGAGGTGAAGGGCGGCATCACACAACAACCGACTGGTCAGCCGATGTCTGGACGTGGCATGGGTACAGGTATGGGACGTGGCATGGGACAAGGTATGGGACGTGGCATGGGACGTGGTATGGGACAAGGTATGGGACAAAGCATGGGGCAAGCAGGAACAATGCCGCCCACGCAGACAGCAGGCCCATTCGTCTGCCCAAATTGCGGGTGTACGATGCCAAGAACTAAACCAAGTATGAAATGCCCGAACTGTGGAACTGAAATGATGTAAGGTGATTAAGATGAAGTTGTGTATACCGAGTGTAAATGGTGAGGGCATGGATTCCTACGTTCATCAACATTTTGGCAGGTGTCCGTATTACACACTAATAGATGATGATACAAGGGAAGTGAAGGTTTTTAATAATACGAGCGAGCATCTTGGAGGAGTTGGTCTTCCACCTGAGCTGATAAAGAAGTATGGTGTAGATATTATGCTCTGCGCGGGACTCGGGCCCAAGGCGGTAGGCATGTTTGAGGACTTGGGCATAACGGTTTATGTAGGTGCCGCAGGAACGATAAGGGATGCAGTCGAACAGTGGAGATTAAAGACACTGCAACTTGCCACGTTTGACAACGCCTGTAAAGAGCATACGTATCGAATATGAAGGTTGGGATAATAAGGTGCGCGCAGACGGAGGATATTTGCCCAGGCACGATGTGTTTTAAGGTTATAAGGGAGAAAAAATTGGCATTTGAGCCTTATAAGGATGAAGATATTGAGATCATCGGTTATGTTACCTGTGGAGGATGCCCAGGGAAGAGAGCAATACCGAGGGCGAAGATGATGATCGAAAAGGGGGCAGATACAATCGTCATCTCGTCGTGTATAACAAGGGGCGTGCCGATCGGATTTCCATGCCCTTTTTCCGAGACGATAAAGGATAACATAGAGAAATTAAACGTTAACGTGATAGACTGGACGCACTAAAACAAATTAGAGGTCTCACATGCAAAAATTCAAAGGATTTTTGAGCATTTGCAAAAGAACAGTCCTACCGAAGGTGGACGTAGGATATGAAAAAACCATAGGTTTTTCATGATAATCTCTGTAGCGAGTGGTAAGGGAGGCACAGGCAAGACGACGATTGCGGTGAATCTGGCGATCTCGCTTAAAGACGTCAACTTCATCGATTGTGATGTTGAGGAACCGAATGCCCATATATTGTTGCATCCGAAGATAGATGAGAGGATTGAGGTCTTTAGAAAGATTCCAAAGGTGAATTTAGAGAGATGTAACTTCTGTGGAAAGTGCGCAGAATTTTGCGCGTTCAATGCCCTGGCGGTATTGAAGGATAATGTGATCGTCTTTCCAGAACTGTGTCATGCCTGTGGAGGCTGTGGAATAGCGTGTCCTGAGGATGCCATAGACGAAGAGATGATCCCTACCGGAATGTTAGAGAGGGGCAGATGCGAAGATGGGATAAAATTTGCATCCGGATTGTTAAACGTCGGGGAACCGATGGCACCCCCTTTGATAAATGTGGTTAAAGAGGAGATAAAAGAGGATTGTATAAATATAATCGATGCTCCCCCAGGTACCGCCTGTCCGATGGTCGCATCTGTTCACGGAAGTGATTACTGCATATTGGTAACCGAACCGAACCCTTTTGGTCTGCACGATCTTAGGATGGCAGTTGAGGCTTTAAGAATATTAAAGATGAATTTTGGTGTCGTGATAAATAAGTCAGGAGAGGATAAGATCATCGAGGATTTCTGTTCAGATGAAGATATTCCTATCCTGATGAGAGTCCCTTATGATAGACATATAGCCGAGCTATACTCAAAGGGGATCGCATTTTCTACGGAGATTGAAGAGTATAAAGAGGAATTTTTGTCCCTCTTTGAGAAGATAAGAGGAAAATAGGTCTTTTTTCTGCTTCTGCAAAAGGTTTATCTTATCCAAATTTTACCACGCACAAAGAGGGCAAGATGAAAGATCCGATTAAGATAGAGTTTAAGCCGGATTTAACCTGTTGCGTCGGGTGCATGGCCGAAAGATATTATTGGAAACTCGCGGACGAATATATGATCTCTTCGGAAGACGAACCAGAGGTGGAAGAGAAGATAGAGATGCTAAGGACCTTTTTGGAGGAATACAACCTGGAAAAGATTCGAAGTGAGACTGAAGAGCTTCTGATAGAAGGTAAAGAGCCTACTGTGATCTTAGAAGGGGATAGCAAGAAACTCAGGATAGAGATATCTGCAAATCAAAGATTTGCACGATCGTACGAAGTGGAGCTTCGTAAGAAGGGAAGGAAAGAGTGAGAGGAGAGAGTAAGCCCCCTTCTGTTTTGGCGGCATTCATCTAAGCGTCTAAAAGACTTGCACCTGCGAGGTTTCGCCGTTTCAACGATCCTGCCCGAATCCTCAATGGCTTGAAATGCCACATCATCGTCATCTTTCGTGCAGACGTGTCGTTTCTGTGCCAGAGCCCACCCTCTCGGGAGGTAGATACTCCTACTCGCTTATTTGTGGTGGGGGGACTTTCCTCAGCACCCATAAGGCACCGGCAGCCGCCCCTCTCCTCTCGGTATGTCTATACAGGAACAAGATTTAAATGTTTTCATCCTAAAGCAAGAGAAGGGGAAATAAGATTAAGATAAGATATAGGTGTTAAGATGCTCGATTCTCTCTATGAAAGGACGCTTTATAAGAAGGAGACGATCAACAAAAAATTCAGGAATTCTAAGATAAAGTCAAGACCGGCCAGTTTTTGGAAGGACTGGCAGATAAATGAGGATGGCTCTGAGTTCACGATCTGCGGGGGTGATGGAAGCTTCAATAAGATAGAGTTCAGACGTTTTATGCTCTATGCGATCGATGCAGAATGTTTGATCTATGACAACGATGAGATGAGGAGTCTTCAAAGTTGTGAGGTCGATATACTTCCCCCTTATGGGTACAACAGAGAAAGACTGGAAAATTATATGGGTATCCTCGAGATGAAGACCAATTTGAAGGCTCTGGAGGAATACGATATAGATATAATGTTATTTGACGGGTCTATTTTAGGAAATATTATCATGCCACCTCATTTCATAAGGGGGCTTACAAAAAGAACGAAAGATGAGATGATAGAGGTGTATCTGCCAGCGCTGAAAGAAAAAATTGAAGAATCATCTTCCGATCTATCCACTATCAGAAAAGATCTCAAAGAAGATATCGAACCGATGATCTATTTAGAATACTTAGAAAAGCTTCTTGTGATATACCGTCTTATAGAGAAAAAGAGGGAGATTGTGGCAATATCAAAGAGATCAACAAGTAACAGCTATTTCCGCTCAAATATTCCGGATATGGCAATATTTGAAGATTTCAGTAATAAAGAGGGCTATTCTAAACCTAAGTATCTGGAAGTTTCAGATATCGTTAAATGGAAGTTTCCGACCTCTGAGTTGGATAGATTATTTAAGGGAATGACCTTTACGATCTTTTATGCTAGATTGGAAGACTTTAAAAATATCTTAAAATTTGAACTGCCTTACAGGTTATCTGAGAGTGGAGTTGCAGAAATTTTGGAAAAAGTGAAGAAGATCAGCACGGACGGTTATCCTTATCTCTTGAAGAGAGCACATAACGATGTCATTATTCGAGATGGAGATATGGAGAGGATATCAAGGATTCTCGGTCTCTTCGAGAGAACGGGAAGGGAGATGCTATGAGGGATGATGAAGAGAGGATCATAGGGCGGTGCATCGGTGAGACGTCTCCGCTTGCTCTGACATTCATATCCAAGAAGACGCCGAAGGTCGGGGAGTACGTGGTGCTGGATTACGGTGGCACGAAGGTACTTGGTATGATAGAGACGTTGAGTGGGTGCAGTACATCCATAACTGAGAAGATATATAATCCTGCAACCGTCGAGAAGATCAGGGAGATCGAGGGAGAGGATCATTACACGCGGGGGAGCATTAAAATTCTTGGGGATGTGGAGACGCTGAGGATCCCGAGGGTTCCTCCAAGTCCGGGAATAGAGATCAAGATCGCAGATGAAGATACATTGAAGAAGGTATTTAGCGGTGGCAAAGACAAGTTGAAGATAGGAGATCTGATAACGCAAGAGGGGGTCGCCGTTGAGTTAGACGTCAATAAGATGGTAACACGGCACCTCGCCATACTCGCGATGACGGGGGCTGGAAAATCTAATACGGTCGCCGTCATTACAGATGGCATCTTAAAGTTTAAAGGAAGCGTCTTGATCTTTGATATGCATTCAGAGTACGTCGATGCGGATTTTGATGGTGGGACGAACGTCATAGAGCCCCATATAAATCCGCTCTATTTATCCCTATCAGAATTCGCTAAATTGGCAAATATTCCCGGAGACGCTTATGTTCAAGAGAGATACTTCAGAATGGCATACGGAGATGTAAGAAATTCTGTGAGGGGAGGCAGTATCTCAAATAAAGAGTTTTTCAATTCTATTCAAGAGAAGCTCGACGAATTTTTGGAGATGGACGATTACAAGGGCGATAAAAAGCCAATAGTAGCGGTTAAAAACAAGTTAGATGACTTAATCGAAAGATATAGAAATATTTTGTCTCTAAATGCGCCGGATCTCGTAGAAGAGATAAAGTTGAGTGCTGCAAATGTGATCGATCTTGGCTCTGTCGATGAGGATGCCGCGGATGTGATCGTGAGCCATACATTGAGTAATCTTTTGAAGAAGATAAAGAGGGGGGATCTCAGTTTTCCCGTCTTTGTCATCCTCGAAGAAGCGCATATACTTGCCCCGAAGAGCAGATCAACACTCTCAAAATACTGGATAGGCAGGATCGCGAGAGAAGGGAGAAAATTTGGCATCGGACTGTGTATGGTCAGTCAGAGACCAAAATCGCTCGATCCTGAATCGTTATCCCAAGCAAATAATATGATCATCTTAAGATTGATCGAACCTACGGATCAGAGGCACGTCCAGGAGGCAAGCGAGAGTCTGAGCGAGGATCTCTTGAAACAGCTCCCCTCGTTGAATATAGGAGAGGCAATCGTTCTTGGGCCCATGATGAGGGTTCCCGCACTCGTGAAGATCGACGAATTTAAGGGAAAATTATTGGGTAGGGACATTAACATCGTTGAGAGATGGAGAAGATTAAAGGAAGAAGATGAAAGGGAGCTAGAAGAACAGGAAAAAGAGATAAGCGAATTTATGGAGTATTAAAATGACTGCAAATCGGAGATTTTTAAATGAGATTTGTCCACATATCTGATAATCATCTAGGGTTCAGGCAATTTGGACTCTTCGAGCGAGAGAATGACTTTTATGATGTCTTCGATCGTGCAGTAGAAGAGATCATCAAGGAGAGACCCGACTTTGTTATTCATTCTGGAGACCTCTTCGAGGCATCGAGACCTCCCACGAGGGCACTCCTGCTCGTTCAAAGATCTTTTTCGAGATTGAAAGATGAAAATATTCCAGTTTATGCCATTCCGGGGAATCACGACACCATAATGAGGAAGAATACATATCCACCCCAGATATTGTATGAGATGTTCGGTTTAAAACTTATAAGTAAAAAAAATCCATTTTATATACATGACGGAGTTTTTATAGGCGGTTCCCCTTATGTCTCAAAATATTATTCCAAATCTCTCAAGGAAAGAATAAAATTTCTTGAAGAGAGATCCAAAGATTACGGTAAGCGTATTCTCGTCTTGCACCAGGCGATAGATAAGTATCTCCCTTATGAATTTGAATTGAAGATCGGTGACCTGCCGAGATGCTTCGATTATTATGCTCTTGGCCACATTCATAATCGGATAATAGACGATTTTGGCCGCGGCAGATTGGCATATCCCGGAAGCACGGAGATCTGGAGGATAGATGAATTAAAAAATTACAGAAAGAAGGGGAAAGGGTTCTATTTGGTAGATTTAGATGGAGATCTCCCTGATGTGCAGGGAGTAAATTTAGAGATGTCGAGGGATGTGATAGAGAAAAATATCGAATTTTCAGAGTTCGAAGAGGAGATTGAGAAGCTAAAAAGATCTATCGAAGAGATGGAGACGATGCCTATGCTATACCTCACGGTCAAGGGAGATTTTGAGAGATCCTTCGTGCATAAGAAGTTGATAGATGCCCTCTCAAATATTTCTCTGCACATCAGAGTGAATTACGATCTTGAAGACGATATTGAGGGGGGAGAATATTACAAGAGCAGTGAAGGTTCTCTTAGCATCAAAGATATGATTAAGATGTATTATGGAGAAGAAAAGAAAGAGTATTCAACCTTCGCTCTCTCTCTATTTGATCTTTTATCGTCCAATAAGATCGAAGATGCAAAAGAACTTACGGAAAAATTTTACCATATAGGAAAGCCTCGCCCTTCAGGGCGGGGATGATAAAACTTTAAACTTTAAAGGTATGGCATTGGTTGGGATTTCAAATGAAGAAATCATGCCATACCGAAATGTATTTAAGCATAGGAATATATTAATTTATTGGTTGGTATTTCAAATGAGGAGAACTAATACATTCAGATTCTCTCCAAATAAAAAAGAGGAAGCAGAGCTATTCAATCTTTGTGATTTATCCGCCGTATTATGGAATCTTATCAGTTTTAGGCGAAGACGATCCTTCTTTAAAGGTAAACTAGATTGGGATACTGATAAAGAATACAAAGAGTTTGCGCCATTAATTGGTTCTGCTACTGCCCAACAAATAATAAGAAAGAATAACGAAGCTTGGAAATCGTTTTTTGCTCTTTTAAAGAAGAAGAAAGAAGGAAAACTACCAGATGATATAAAAAAAGTTAGACCACCTGGATATTGGAAAGATAAAAAAACTGGGAAAAGAATTTTGAGGGCATTAATTAGAAATGACACTTATAAGATCGAAGATGGAAGATTATCCCTCCCAAAAAAGATGAGCATGAAAATTAAAGGAAACAAAAAATGGGAAGGAAAACAAGGAAGATTAGAAATCTATTATGATCATCTCTCAAATCATTGGTATGCATGTCAACCGGTAGAGTGTGAACCTCTACATCAACCAATTGGAAATAAAAAAGCATATATCGATTTGGGAGTGATAAATCTGCTAGCAACACATATAGATGAAGATTTGAGAGCCATAATATATTCTGGAAGACCACTACTTTCAGATTGGTGGTATTGGACGAATAAAATATCTGAAATTCAAAGCGAACTAAAGAAAGTAAATGGAAAAGACAGCTCAAAAGGAATGAGTTGTGCATACCGGAAGAGAAAGAGAATCTTCAGACAATCGGTGAACACAATAATATATCGCTTTGTAGAGACTTGTTGGGAAAAAGGAGTATCAGAAATAGTTATTGGAGACGTTAGAGGGATTAGAAAGAACAACAAGAAAGGAAAGAAGACAGATTCAATGATCCATAATTTCTGGTCTTTTGGTTATATCTACGATAGATTAAGAATAATGGCAGAGAACTTTGGAATATCTTTAACTTTCAAAGATGAAAGAGATACATCTAGAACGTGTTGCATCTGTGGTAAAAAGCATAGAAACGGAAGGATACACAGGGGATTATATGAATGTAAAACCCACAATAAGACAATGAATGCAGACGTGAATGGTATAGCAAATATAGCAAATCCAATATTCCCAGAGCCTGTATTTGAACGGCCGAGGGATAACTGGGTTTTGGCAAACCCCATACTCGTTAAAGTTAAAGTAAGAGATTAGAGGTTAAACGAGTATAGAACCCTCGCCCTTCAGGGCGGGGAGTATGTCAGAATCGTAAATTTTAACTTGAGTTGGAGAAAGGATCATATGCCAACAAAGAAAGGGGAAAAGTGGTATGATTGAGTAGAAGGATAATTGAGAAAATACCAGAGAATATGGCTTCTATCTATGAGAAGGCTACCAGAATGGTGATAGAAAGCTACTATAGTCGGGTGGCTGAAGAGATCGTATCGAACCTGAAATATGATACCATTCTGGATCTGGGCACCGGCCCGGGGTATCTCCCAATCGAGATAGCTAAAAGATCTCTCTCTGTCAAAGTTGATGGCATTGATTTAACTCGTGAGCTTATAGCTATGGCACAAGAAAATGCGGTGAAAGCGGGTGTCGCTGATAGAGTGCATTTTGAGGTTTTAGATGCGGCAAATCTGCGATTTGAGGACGGCTCTTATGGTATGGTTATCAGCACGGGCATGTTACACATGTTAAAGGATCCTGTTAAGGTGTTAAGAGAATGTTATCGTGTGCTAAAATCTGGTGGGGAAGCATGGATATATGATCCGGCTAGGGTCTCATCCCAAATAGATAAAAAGAGATGGAAGGCTTCGTTCACCTTTCGCGAGAGATTATTCTATAGGCTTTTTACCATTGGTGCGCTCTTCAATCCACTCCGCACGTATAAGCGGGAAGAAGTTATTGAAATGATTTCCGCCACCAATTTTAAGGAATATTGGATCGAAGAAGGAGATGGTGAGCTAAAGATCAGGATGAGGCGATAAGTTTTTGCAAATCTCAGATTTTTAAATGAAAAAGCTTAAATACTTCCGATCCATATATTTTTTAACGTCATTACAATAAACTATGACGAGAAAATAGCAATCATCCCAAAAAGAGGAAATGAAAGAACACAAAACGAGAAGATAACTATTAAGAGGCTTAAGATCGTTCATCTAATCTGTTAATTACCCGCCTTTCAAAGTTTAGAGAGGTTTATCTGGGCAAAGCTCATCTGTGGATGAGGTAGTAAAGGTAAGTGTGGGCGATAAATTGCTTTTTTGAAATGTAGTTATCTTAAAGGAGGATATGATGGGAGTAGATGAATTAGAGACAACAAAATATATAATTCAGCTTGAAACTTACGCCGATGGCGTAGTGGAGAGATCAGATGTTGTAGGAGCAATATTTGGTCAAAGCGAAGGACTCCTCAATGACAGTTTGGATTTGAGGGAGTTACAGAAGACCGGTAGGGTGGGGAGAATAGATGTCACCATCTCGAGCAAGGGGGGAAAATCTAATGGAACCGTTTTGATCCCCTCAAGTCTTGATAAGGTAGAGACCTCCATTCTGGCCGCGGCGTTGGAGACGATAGACAGAGTGGGTCCTTGCGTTGCAAGGATGAAGGTGCAAAAAATTTCTGATGTAAGGGCAGAGAAGAGAAAGCAGATCGTTGATGGGGCAAAGAAAATTTTAACATCGATGTTCAAAGATGAGCTTTTGGAGAGCGAGAAGATCATTGAGTCGGTTAGACAGGCAGTTAGAGTTGAAGAGATCTCAGAATATGGAGAACACAGACTTCCGGCTGGTCCTCACGTAAAAGGTTCTGATGCGATCTTGATAGTTGAGGGGAGGTCAGATGTTTTAAACCTTTTGAAGTATGGAATTAAAAATACAGTAGCAGTGGAAGGAACAAACGTGCCCTCTGAAATCACTAAAATATCAAAAGAGAAGACTACGACTACCTTTTTAGATGGAGATAGGGGCGGAGAGTTGATACTGAGGGAGCTCTTACAGGTGGCCGATATAGACTTCGTTGCATTTGCTCCAGAAGGTAAATGTGTGGAGGATCTTAGTCAAAAAGAGGTAATAAAATCTCTGAGGGATAAACTTCCGCGTGAACAGGCACTGACGTTTATAAATGCAAAAAGAACTAAAAAGAACTCTAATAGGCCAAAAAAATTAGCCGTGAGAAAAGAAGTAACTGCAGAGCCGACGGAAGAAAAGGCGGAGAAAAAGACAACTGAGAAAAGGACAACTGAAGAAAAGACAAAGGTGAAAGAAGGAAAAAATGTACTGAGCGAGTATAAAAAATATGCGGAAGAACTCAACGAAACCCTCTCCGCCAAGCTTTTGGATGATGAAGATAAAGTGATAAAAGAGGTAGCAGTAAGAGATCTGGTCAAAGAGTTGAAAGATGCTAAGGCGAGTATCAAAGCTGTGATATTTGATGGCGTCATAACGCAGAGAATTCTGGATATCTCCTCAGATAAAGGTATCAAATACCTTATAGGGATGAAGAGGGGAAATATCGTGAAAAAACCGCTATCTACCAAAATTTTTACGGCAGATGAGGTTTAGATGAGAAAAGATTCTCGTATTCCTGGTTTTTATAAGTTGGGCGTGGAGAAGAGGATTTCTACGGTTAAAGAAACGTCAGGACTCTCCAATGAAGATGTGAAGGCGCTCACAGGCGCCATCTCCTTCGAAGACGCGGATCGGATGATAGAGAACGTCATAGGTATTCATCCATTCCCATTGGGGATAGCAACAAATTTTTTGATAAATGATAAAGATTATTTGATCCCAATGGCTATCGAGGAGCCTTCTGTCGTTGCAGCCGCGTCGAATGCCGCGAAGATGGCGCGGGTGAAGGGGGGGTTTCACGCAATATCAGATGAACCTATCATGATCGGGCAGATACAATTGATCACGAAAAATCCCGCTTTGGCAAAATGTAAGATATTGAACGAGAAGGAGAGGATCTTAGAGATAGCAAATGAACAGGATCCACTTCTCTTAAAATTGGGCGGCGGGGCAAAGGATCTATCGGCAAGAGTTCTTCCATCTGGAGAACAAGTGATTATTCATCTGCTTGTGAATGTGAAAGATGCGATGGGTGCTAATGCCGTGAATACGATGGTTGAGGCGGTTGCCCCTACAATCGAAGAGATCGGAGGGGGGAAAGTTCTATTAAGAATAATCTCAAATTTGGCGACGCACAGGCTTGCCAGGGCTTATGCGATATTTGACAAAGATGCCATTGGAGGGGAAGAAGTGGCAGACGAGATAATAATGGCTACAGAGTTTGCCAATTTAGACCCATTTAGGTGTGCAACACACAACAAGGGCATAATGAATGGTATAGATGCCCTGATGATAGCGACAGGAAATGATTTTAGAGCTGTGGAATCGGGGGCGCATGCTTATGCCTCTCTGGGGGGCTACCATTCTTTAACCACGTTCGAAAAGACGGAAGACGGTGATCTATCTGGAAGCATCGAACTTCCACTTCTGTGCGGGATCATAGGTGGCGCCACCTCCTCTCCTTTCAATAAAGTCTCTTTAAAAATTTTGAATGTCCATAGTGCAAAGGAACTCGCCTGCGTGGGTGCATCCTTAGGCTTGGCGCAGAATTTTGCTGCCCTCAGAGCTCTGGTCTCGGAGGGGATACAGAGAGGACACATGAAACTCCACGCCCGCAAAAATCTTTGATTTTTGGGGTACTCAAATCGAAGATTTGCGACTACAAAGAATATAGCCGCGATGGCGGGTGCCAAGGGAGAACTTATAGATAGAGTGGCAGAAAGGCTTGTTCGTGATGGAAGTATAAGGATGGATCAGGCGAGGGGGATATTGGAAGAACTGCAATGAGGGAACATCGTCAAAAACTATTTATATAACAAAAAATAACTTTTTGTCATAGCAGTGAAAAAGATTGACGTATTTAAGCTATTGGACCTGCTTGGAAATAAGACGAGGAGAAACATAATTGGTCTTCTTTCCAACAAGCCTTGTTATGTCACAGAGATTTCAGGGCGCTTGAACATCGCTCCAAAAGCAATAATAAGGCATCTCAGACAACTGAATGAGGCGGGGTTGATAGAGAGCTATGTGGCAGAGCAGAATAGGAAATACTTTCAGATAGTAAATAATTTCTATATCAGCATGATCATCTCCTCTCATCGAGTTGGGATCGAAGCCACACCGATAGAGAGAGAGGCGGAGGGCATGACAAGAAACATCTCATTTTCGCCAAAATTCGACGAACTATTTGATGAATTAAATAAGCTGAAACGTGAGGCGAATCTCATAAGAAGACTTGACGGGGGCATCGGGCTAAAGTATATGTCGAGAGAGCTTATAAGGTTGAGTGAAATAGAGAATCGTATGAACGCGGCGATAAGATCCGTTGAATCCCTCTTGGTGCGCATCGCAGGGGAGATGTTTGAGAGGATCAATGATCTGGATGTGGGCAGCACGGAAAGGAAAATCTTACGGCTCATCGTGAATAAAGAACGTACCACGGAAGAGATAGAATATATGTTAGATCTCTCTAGTCATACGGTAGATGAGGGCTTGAAGAACCTGTGGGGAGCAGGGCTCATCATAAAGAAGATCGTGGGTGATGAAGAGGTTTGGTCGATCATTTGAGAGATCTTTTCGCCCTTTCTAAGAAGACAGATTCGATCCCTTTTTTTCTAAGAAGACAGGATTCACATTTGCCACAGGGTTCCTCACCATCTTCGTAACAGCTCCAGGTTTTTTCGATTGGAACGTTTAATTCTAACGCCTTCTTTACTATTTGGCTTTTGTCATAAAAGAGAAATGGTGTCTCGATCCTTATTGGAGAACCTTCCACCCCCCTCTTCGTCCCGAGTCTTGCCACCTCTCGAAAGGCGTCGATGTATTCCGGTCTGCAGTCTGGATACCCTGAGTAATCCAAGCAATTTGCGCCGTAGAAGATGGCATCTGCACCTACCACCTCCGCATAAGCGAGGGATATTGAGAGAAATATCGTGTTCCTTGCCGGAACATAGGTTATCGGTATTTGCGGATCTTCTGTCGCGGGCATCTCTTCTCTCCCTTTTGGGACCTCAAGTTCATCTGTCAATGCCGATCCGCCGATCTCTCTCAAATTTATCTTTATGAATTTATGTTCTTTAACACCCAATATTCTTCCGATCTCCTCTGCCGAATTTAGTTCTCTCCTGCTCCTCTGCCCGTAGTCAAAGGTGATCGTATAAAGATCATAACCAATATCTTTGACATAATAAGCTAATGTGCTGCTATCTAAACCACCAGAAAGAAGGACAACTGCTCTTTTAGATTTTTTAGACACCTCTCTTCCCTCCAAAGACGAGTTTATGTTGCTGTAAGATCACTCGAACGTTCAAAGAATCCTCTTTACTTCTCCTGAATAGCCACTCAAAATCCTCTGGTCTGGTTCTTAAACCCCACTGTGGTTGAAAGACAACGAGAGATCGCGGTTTATACTTCTTTATAATATTTAGAGCGTAATTATAGTCTTCTTCCGTTCCTATAACAAACTTTAATTGGTCTCTCTCTTTTAAAAGTCCTATATTAGAAAGAAGGGCGCTATTCTCCTCTCCCGAGCTTGGGCATTTAATATCCATGCTCGCCAAGACGTTTTTAAACGAGGGGATCGGAAAACTTCCATTCGTCTCCAATAAAATTTTATAATCTCTATCGAGTATCTCAATCAATCTCTTACTATTCTTCTGCATCAAAGGCTCCCCCCCGGTTATGCAGATCCATCTCCCACGTCTCCATTCATCCTTAATCTTCGCCACGACCTCTTCCAATCGGTACTCTTTGAATTCGTATTTGGCATACCTCGTATCACACCAGCTACAATTTAAGTTGCATCCGCCAAGGCGGATGAAATACATCAATTCCCCAATTAATCTTCCTTCCCCCTGGTGTGAGATAAAAAATTCACAGATATTTAGCATTCTCTTCTTCGTAAAATTCGGCATAAGATCTTGGATTTTCCCACACCCGCACCTTTTCCACCTTCAAAGAAGGATTCTTCTCCTTTAGATGATCTAACCTTTTATATATCAATTTAGATAGATTTTCGCACGTCGGTTCCCCATCCATCACCACCTTCTTTGTATCTATACATTTCACCAATGGATCTCCCCTCTTTAGAACGATAGAATGATCTAAATCTTCTATGATATCTTTTATATCTTTAAAATCGGCTAAAAGTCCTTCTTTTTCTATTATCTCCCCGCTTAACCACACCTGAACTTTCACCGCGTGCCCGTGAACGTTTTCACATTCTCCATTGTAGTCTAATATTCTGTGGGCAACGCTTATATCGACTTCTTTGTATATGAGCATGTGCGAATCTTTGTATTTGAATGAATAAAATCTTTTGGTTTTATCCACCTTCTCCCGCCCGACCAACCGCATATCTAACCCCTATGGGTCCAATTATCTCAAAAACAACGGATGTAGCGGTAATTATTGTAATTGCCATGGATCCAAGTTTTACACCCGCATCTCCATAAGCAGAAAGTTCTCCAGCGACCATACACGCCAGACCGATCGCCACGCCCGCCTGCGATAATATCGTGAATCCCAGATACTTTTGGATGACCGGTTCCGCCCTTCCCACTATGCTGCCGATGTAAGCGCCTCCCATCAATCCGAATGTTCTGCATATAATATATATTATGCCGATTGCCCCCATCACGATCAGCAGATCTGGCCGTAGTTGCAGCCCTGCCACGATGAAGAATATGATATATATTGGCGGAAGAATATCTTCTATGATCTCAAAAGATGTCTTACCCACGCTTGGAACAAAATTGATGAATGTTGCTCCCAGAAACATGCAGGCCAATATCAGTGATACATCTAAAAATTCTGCCAACCCGGCACAGATCAAAATACTAGTCAAAGAGAGTATGAGCATACTCTCTCTACCCCTAATAATCTTTGCCAGATATGCAAATATAACTCCAATCAGAATCCCCAAAATTATTGCCCCGCCAACATCCATCAATGGTCTGATGATCGTGGTGGAAACTGAAGGAGAGCTACCGAGCATAACTTCTACCAGAGCGAGGGTGACGGCAAAGATGAGTATCGAAGTTGCATCATCCAGTCCGACGACCGCCGTGGCCGTCGTGCTCAGTGGCCCTCTTGCTTTACAATCATGTAAAGCTGCCATCGTACCGGCGGGTGCTGAAGCGGGCGCCAAAGATGCAAGAATCAATGCAACGATCATATTATGCGTAACAAGATATACCCCGATGGCCACAAGGATAAAAGCACCAAAGGATTCACTACATATTATCATCCATGTACTCTTGCCGGCATTCTTTAGAAAATCAGCTGTAAAAGTTCCCCCAATGATAAAAGCAACCAAAGCAAGCGTGAAACTAACTATCATCTTCATCGTATGAGGACTCAATTCTACGAGATGAAATGCGGGTCCCAAAATTATACCTGCAACAATATACCCAACGATTGCCGTAATCCTTAAACTATGGGTTATCCTACCCATGATAGAACCGGCAACTAGCATAATTCCAATCAATAAAATGATATTTTCTGTTATCATATACCGATCCTATGCTACTATTTTATTACTTATTTTCAAGAGAATTGATGATGCCATAAAATTTCTTTAGCAGGTGATGAACTGTCACCTCACCAACAACCTCGTCGTTCTCCACTACAGGAAGGTTTCTTACATTGTGAGTCGTCATCTTATTCAATGCATCTTTTACTTTTTCATCCGCCTTACATATTATTGGATCTCTCGACATGATATGTTCTGCTCTTTCAAAGAGCTCATAATGTAAAGACATTTTATCCGGATGTCCAAAGTACGAAGTTCTTTTCATTGGACAAAAGAGGTTTAGAAAGTCTTTCTCGGTTATTACGCCGACGAGTCTTTTGCTATCTTTACTCTCCACCACCCATGCGCGATTTTTTACAGTGAGAAATGCCGCGGCATCCTCAACCGCCAAATCTTGCTCGATGATGGGGATATTCTCAAGACGTTTCTCCATAACTTCATCGATCTTCTTCTCATAAAATTTATCCAACAGTTCTCTATGATCTTTGGGCATCTCCAACACCTCTTCGCTTCAATTGGGAGTTTAGAATTTAAAGGTATCTTTTGGATCTACTAAATATCCCCTGTTTTAAATTAAATTAATTATCGCTTTTCTCTGGCATCTCGGCCAGTTCTCTCTTGAATGAAAATTTGATCAAAGACGGTGTTATAAATGTGGTGACGGTGACGAATATGAAAGTGGCGGCAACGAGCGTATCTATGACTGCTCCTCTGATTACGCCGGCATGTATCGCGACCATCAACGAGACCAACGCCACCTCCATCCTCGGAACGCTTCCCACACCGACCTGAAGAGCTTTTCTGGGCGTGAAACCTCCTATCCTCGCAAATATTCCACGTCCTACGATCTTTCCTACGACGGCCATAAATAAGATTGTTCCGGACAATGCGAGGGCTTCTGGAATGAGAAAAACGGACAATTTAACCATCGTTCCGATGTGGACGAAGAATAGAGGGATGAAGAGTGAATATCCGATCGTTCTGATGACAGGAAAAACTCTTTTCGATTGAACGGTCGTATTTATGATCAATCCTGCAATGAGGGCACCTTCTATCTGTGCGACGACCGTCTCCCCCGCAATCACTCCAAAGATAAGGCAGATCGCAATTGAAAATGCCACAAGCGTATCCGCGGAATGCGTTCTATCTCCGATATCCATCACCTTTGGTATGATCTTCAATCCGATGAAGAGCGTAATTAAAAAGAATATAGCAATTTTAGCAGATAACCCGAGCAGAGACCCCGTTCCGACTGCTATGATGATTAAGATCAAACCGATGAGATCATCCATCACCGAGGCGCTCAATGAACAAGCCCCCACATCAGTATTCAAGAGACGCATATCCATCATCGTTCTCGCCGTGACGCCTATGCTCGTGGCAGTCAACAATACGCCAATCACCATGCTCTCTTTTGTAGTATATCCAAAGCCGATTCCTGCAAGATAACCGAGGATCAACGGAAATATGACGCCACCTATCGTTGAAAGGACTGCAACCTTACCTGTCTCCTTTATCCTGTCGAGTTCGATCTCCATTCCCGCGAGGAAGATCAAGAATATAATGCCGATATGTGCGAAATACTCGAAAGCAGGAAGTTCAAAGTTTATTATCGTCTTTGGAATGAAGATTCCAAGGACAGATCCGCCGAGGATGACGCCCGCAATTATCTCCCCAATGACTGCTGGTTGTTTCATCCTCTCGAAGAGATAACCAAGAACTTTTGAGAGGATCAGAGCAAGTGCAATGTCCAATAATAGGATTTGGAAGGGGTCCAACCAATCACCTTCTATATTGATAGACGATGCTGGCGAACGTGCCAATCAAATCTTTGAGGGAAATCTCTCCTATTATATCTCCATCTTCAGTTACAGCCAACCTCCTTATATTATATTTTATCATCGTTGTTATCGCGTTTTCAACTGTTGATCCTGAATCGCACGCAATGGGTTTTTTTGTCATGATCGACTCCGCTGTATCAACCGTGCCGTGGTATAGAGATCTTGTCATCTTTGATGTGGGTTCATACGTAAGCATCTTTGGGTGTTCCAACATATCTAAAAAGTCTTTCTCGGTTATCACACCGACGAGTTTTCTGCTATTCTTATCTTCAACGATCCATACGTGGTCTTTTGCGGATACCTGTGCGATGACATCTTCAATCCCTGCATCTCGTTCGATTATTGGAATGACCCAGATACGCTTTTCCATAATTTCATCGATCTTCTTCTCATAAAATTTATCTAACAGTTCTCTATAATCCTCGGGCATCTGCCAGCACCTCTTTTCTTCGATTGGGAGTTTAAAATTTAAAGTTATCTTTTAACGCCAAAGATCTTTGATTTGGTTAAATGTAAGAGCCAAAGATTTTTATGGAGAGAACAGGTATGTTTAAAAAGATGAAATTCGTTGGTATAGATGTTGGTGGCACAAATACAGACGCCGTCGAGATAGAAGATGGGGAGATAAGCTATGCAAAGATGCCCAACGAGACGGAAAGTGTCGTCAAGTCCCTAAAAAAGATTGGCAGAGACGCAGATAGAATCGTGGTAAGTTCTTCTCTTCCTTTAAATGTTTTACATGAGGGGAAAGGAGGAGCCACGAAGATCATTCTTATCCCGGGGCCTGGTTTAGATTTTTCTTATCTTGGAAACACTGTAAAGGGATATGTGAATCACAGGGGAGACATCGTCGAAGAGATCGATCCAGATGAGCTAAGAGAAGAGCTAAGAGATAAAAAGGATAACCTTGCCATAATAGGGAAGTTCTCCAATAGAAACCCTTCATTAGAGAAGGAAGTTTATGAAGAGGCATTAAATTTATATAAAGATTCTGAGATCGCCTTAGGTGGGGATGTCAAAGGTCTTGGTTTTCCAAGAAGGGTTGGAACTACGATCTTAAACGCAAAGATTAAAAGATCAGTTTATTCACTTACGAAGGACATAAAAACTGTCTCATCGCCTTTTTTTTATTTTAAGGGGGACGGGGGAATAATTCCTGATTTTGTCGCCCTTGAAAATCCAATGGAACTCGTAAATTCAAGTCCGGCGACCGCGGCATTGGGATCCTATTATCTGACAGGAGAAGATGGACTCGTGGTCGATATAGGCGGAACGACGACCGATTTTGTGGAGATCGTCAATGGGAGACCAAAAATTTCTGAGTACATAACGCTCTTTGGACATGAAACCCTCATAAGAAGCGTGGAAGCATGGGCGATCCCGGTAGGGGGTGACTCTTTAGTATGCTTCTCTGAAGATCCTCTAAGGATCGGGCCGGAGAGGAGGGAAAACGCGGTTGCATTCGGCGGAAGATACCTCACACCAACAGACGCATTGAATTGCCTTGGGGAGGAGATAGGTGATTATAAGAAGTCCATAGA
>CABGHG010000009.1 GCA_902158735.1 Candidatus Methanolliviera sp. GoM_oil | reverse complement strand
GATATTCTTCATCCGTGGGACATCATTGAGGATGCCGCGATCGGTTATGGATATGAAAATATAAGACCAGAATTTCCAAAGACCCTGACGATGGGAAGCCCTCACAAGATGGAGGTCTTCTCATCCAAGATCAGAGAGGTGATGATTGGACTCTGTTTCTTTGAGGTGATCACGTTTACGTTGACGAACGAAGAGAAAGAATTTGATTGGATGAGGCGAATAAATGGAAAGAAGGAAGAGATCGCTACGGTCAGTAATCCGATAAGCACAGAACATACGATGATGAGAAGAACGATATTACCAAATCTGATCGAACTATTATCATTCAATAAGCACAGAGATCTCCCTCAGAGGATATTTGAGATCGGAGATGTGATTTTAGATGGTAGAACGAGAGAGAGCCTTGCCGCTGTATCTATACATTCGGATGCCGAATTCTCCGAGGTAAGATCTTATATAGATGCGTTATTCAGAGAGATGGAGATGGAGGGGAAGATAAAGAATTCGACCGACCCGGCATTTTTGGAGGGGAGAAGCGGTGATATTTACGTAAATAAGAGAAAAGTTGGAGTCTTTGGAGAAATGCATCCTGAGGTTGTATGGAATTTTAAGCTCGAATATCCGATCGTGGCGATGGAGATAAATTTGGAATATTTCCTTTGAGCTAAAATGAGGGGGCTTCAATTCTACAATACGATCACATCCCCTCCTTCTGTTATGCCTATCTCTAACTTTGCCAACGCCTTCCTGTGTCTTATCTTTCCTTTGGCATCTTCCTCGACCTTCGCTGTGAGCGCTGTCTCGTCATATATCGCATGAATATTCTTATCGTCTCCCTCTGCATATATCTTTTCGACAATTTCATCCAGGGGCGTATTCTCCTTTATCACAATCCATACA
Organism: Candidatus Methanolliviera sp. GoM_oil; assembly: GCA_902158735.1. Lineage (GTDB taxonomy): Archaea > Halobacteriota > Methanoliparia > Methanoliparales > Methanoliparaceae > Methanolliviera. The sequence continues at coordinate 23,306 of CABGHG010000009.1, read as the reverse complement.
GGGGCTTTTAGCATTTTCACAAATTTTATCGTGTTTTTAGCTCTCTCTATCTTCCTCCGCGCCGCCCTCTCTATCGAAGAGATATTTTGCTTGGTCGTTTTAAATATATCTGCGATCTCACTCTGAGAACTACCGCACGTTCTGATTTTGAGTATCTCTATCTGTCTATCCGTTAGCACCGTTTCGTTTCCCATATTTTTCCTCTATCAAATAGTTTTAGTTTACTCATTGAAAAATTTTTCCACAATATTTATTATCAAATGTTTTTGTTTTACTTTTTTGAAATTAAAGCAAAAGTTTAAATTATATGAAGAGAAGAAAGAATAAAAGATGAAGAAGTGATCTATACTCTATCTGACAATAGTGATTGTATTAATCGCTGTGGGTATTATATATGTTCGTCCCTTAATCGTAGATCCTATCTCAAACCCACGATTAGATTCTGCTTCTGCTGAAGAGAGGGTGCTCTATGTGATATTCGATCAGATGGTATATCCCACGATGGAAGAGCCAAGAAAGATGATGATCGATAATTTGGGTATGCGGTGACATAGAGTATGGCAGGTGATGAGATATGTGGAAGATGTATAATATAAGGTAAGAGATGTATCATATAAGGTGAGGCATGAGATGACAGACAAGACAAGAAATTTGGACGAGATCACCCCTAAATACTTTGATGATATTACAAAGACGATCTTTGCACCGTTGCATCCTGTAGTTGCCCGACAGATCGTGGAGAGATGTAAGATAAAAAAAGGTATCTGCATCGATGTGGGGAGTGGCCCTGCACCATTAGCTATTGCACTTGCAAAGATAACCGATTTGAAGATTCATGCCCTCGATATCTCAGAAGAGATGTGCAGACTTGCTGAAAAGAATGTTGAAACCGAGGGATTATCCAAAAAAATTACTACAGTAACGAGTGATGTCCATGATATGCCATTTTTAGACAATTTTGCAGATTTGATCGTGAGCAGGGGATCTGTATTCTTTTGGGAGGATAAAGTAGGGGCGTTTAAGGAGATCTATCGTGTCCTAAAGCCAAATGGTAGAACATATATCGGTGGAGGATTTGGAACGGCAGAATTGAAAGAGAAGGTAACGAGAGAGATGGAGAAGACATTTCCAGAATGGAAAAAAGGTGTTAAAGAAAGACTTGGAAAAAATACCATTGAAGCGTTTAAAGATGCTTTGAATGATGCGAAAATTTCTAATTATGATGTGATAAATGATGATTCCGGGTTATGGATATTAATCAAGAAGTGATAAAAATGAGATGTGGCATCTGCGAGATCGGTTGTGAGATCAAAGAAGGTAAGTTTGGCGCCTGTAAGATGTACATCAATAGAGATAATGAGATCGTTGAGAGATTTCCGAATATGTACCTTGCCGCATTTCCCGTCTCAATCGAGACGATGCCGATCTTGCACTTTTATCCAAAGGGAAAATTTCTACAAATAGGCACTGTGGGATGCAATTTTAAATGTAATGGGTGCATATCTAAGATCTTGGTCGATCAAGCCAATTCCGTGTCTGGAATACTAAAAAGAATGAGGTCAGAAGATATTGTTAAAGAGGCGATCGCCGAGAACTGTATTGGAATTTCCTTCTTCATCAACGAGCCGACCGTCTCGTATTATACGTTCAAAGACCTTGCAAAAGGAGCAAAGGATAACGGTTTATTTGTTGGATGCTCGACGAATGCCTATTTTACGGAAAAAGCACTGAGAGAATTAATTCCCCATATAGATTTCGTAAATATCGGTATCAAGGGATATTCAGATGACAGATATAGATCATGTGGGGCCAAAAGTTCAAAGTTTGTATTCAGAAATATGAAATTACTATACGATAGTAATGTGCACGTCGAGGTCGCCACGGTATATATAAAGGGATCTGAGGACGAAGTAATAAAGACTGCAAGATATGTCTCATCGATCTCTAAAGATATTCCATTTCAAGTCATGCGGTTTATACCATTTGGAGATGCAAGCATCGATCTTGAACCGACGATAAGAGAATCAGAGGTGTTGTGCGACGAATTAAGAGATTATCTGAACTATGTTTATCTATTCAACTCTCCAGGAACAAAATATCTAAATACGATATGTTCAAATTGTGGAAAAACGGTATTTGAGCGGGAGTTTTATGGCCCGATGGGATCGAGGGTGAGCGGAAACAGATCCGAAGGTTTGTGCGAATGTGGATATAAAATTCCGTTTGAGGGGGTCATAAGCGATGAGCAATTTGATGAAAAGGGTTTCTTTGGAGGATACAGATATACGAGAGCTTTGGAGATGATTCACGCGATATTAGTGGCGGTCGATGCCGACGATAAAGAGATTGGAAAGATTTGGTCTGATGTTATAAGAAGTGATTACTTCAAAGAATTTCACGAAAAGATACAGGAGATCGATTCATATCTTAATATAATAAGATACTTCGCAAAATTGAGCGATAGAGAAGATAAAGGAGAAGAATTAATCGGTTATATAGAGAACAAAGTGGATTTTATCGCTTCAAGATCTAAAGGTGCCGATGAACCAAGGGTATATTACTCGATGGGGTATCCTCTATTTGCACTGAACAAAGAGAGATTCGAGAACGATCTCGTCGAGACGGCGGGCGGAAAGAGTGTAAATAAACTGATAAAAAGAAAGGGAAAACCTGGAATCAATATTTCAAGAGACGAATTTAACGATCTTAATCCAGAGGTTATTTTTATATCCGGTTTCTTATCTTCTCCTGTCTCTGATTTTTATGATTATTGTCTGAGGAATGATTTGGTTGTAGATGCGATTAAAGATAAGAATGTATATCGAATCTATCCGGGCTGGGATTTTGGAAGCCCAAGATGGATATTGGGATTGATGTGCATTGCAAATAAAATTCATCCAGAAATATTCAATTTTGATATGGACGATGAAGCGGATAAATTTTATTGGAGATTTTATCGGCTAAAATTCTCTTCGATAGAACCGAATAGGTCATTTCACAGAGCTTCGGCAAGATGAAACCTTTATCTTCCTATCTCTTCTATATCAAATATTTTTGTTTTACTTTTTAAAAAAGGAAAGTTTTTTTATATAAAAAATCCACCGTTGAAAAACATGAAGGGTCATGGATACTTGCACATTCTATCAGGGATAACAGAAGAGTTGGGAGACTTAATGATTCAAATGCGAAAAGATTGATACCAAAGGAAGTATATAAAAATGATAGATAAAAAACTCAAAATTTTGGCTTTGGTTGCAATCGTTGTGGTTGTGGCGAGTATTGGTGCCTATGTTTATACGAGTCAACAGGGCATAGAATCCACCACAAAAGAGACGAGAACGATCACCGATATGGCAGGAAGAACGGTTGAGATACCTGTGGAAGTGAACAGGGTTATAGGCACTTCTCCTCCAACAACCATGATTGTGTATATGCTGGCTCCAGACAAATTGATGGGGTGGAATTTTAAGCCTGATGAAAGTTATATGTCTTCCAAATATCTAAATCTTCCTGTTGTGGGGGGTTGGTTTGGTAAGCAAAGCGCTAATTATGAGAATATGATATCAATGAATCCAGATATAGTCTTAGAGGGGTTTACCACCCAAGGAGACCTAAACACTACGATAATAGAAAGACAACAAAAATTTGGCGAGATTCCTGTTGTATGCGTAACGGCCACCACCGATATCACGGCCAATGAAGCACCAATCAGATTCTTGGGGGAAATATTGGGGGAAGAAGAAAAGGCAGCAGAGTTGATATCTTTCTATAACAAAATAACGGATGATGTTACTACACAAGTATCACAGATCCCCGAAAGTGAAAAGAAGAGGGTTTACTATGCCGAAGGACCTCAAGGTTTGATGACAGACCCAAAAGGCTCTACCCACTCTCAGCTGATAGAGCTATGCGGTGGCATCAATGTTGCTAAATGCCCTTTAAAGAAAGGTATGGGCATGAGAGAAGTCTCTATAGAGCAGGTGCTAAAGTGGGATCCAGATGTGATCATAGCTAGAGACCCTATCTTCTACAAGAATGCGTTCTCAAACCCTCTGTGGCAGAATGTAACGGCAGTCAAAAACCGTGAGGTGCACCTTACGCCGGATGCTCCATTCTGCTGGTTTGACCGTCCTCATGGTGCAAATAGGATCATTGGAATACCGTGGACGGCAAAAATATTATACCCCGAAAGATTTGAGGATTTAGACCTTAATAGTCTAACAAAGGAGTTCTATTCAAAATTCTATCATTACGATCTTACAGATGAAGAAGTTTATGATATTCTAAATCCGGGAAAAGGTGATAAAAATGAAGGATAAAAAAATCAAAATTTTGGCTCTGGTTGCAATCGTTGTGGTTGTGGCAGGTATTGGTGCCTGGTATGTAAGTCAAGAAAGATTAGAAAATCCTCAAAAGACAAGAACGATAACCGACATGTACGACCGTCAAGTCAAAGTACCGCTCAATGTAAAGAGAATTGCCTGTATGCCAGGGCCATCCTATGAGACGGTGTTCATGCTAGGCGGCAAGGATCAGATTGTCGAGGTGCGTAAAGACCACCGCGATGCCTATCCCTTAGCCAATCTTACCAATCCAGATTTGAAGAATTATTCTACCGATTTAACCCTTACATCTGGGCCTAAATCAGTAATAAATATAGAGGAATTCATCAACGCTGATTTGGATGTGGTCATCTACTACTATATCCCGAAGACTGTCAAGCAGTTTGAAAACGCCGGCATCCCCTGTTTCGTTCTCTGGTCTAAAGCTAGTCCTCATACAATGGATGAGGAGATTGCAGAACAAGAAAAGCTGATCCGCCGTGTGGCTAATCTCTTGGGAGGTAAAACCTCAGCGGCAAAAGCGGAGGAATGGTGCCGGTACTATGAGGAAAAGGTACAGTTTATAAGGTCACGGACAGAGAATATCTCTGATGCTAATCGTACCAGAGTCTATATCGGTAACAGCTGGGGCACTAATCCACTAACAACATGGGGAAGTGGGAGTGGGCATGACTTTGTTGTTGAACTGTGCGGCGGCGTTGATGTTGGCGCTGACATTAAGGGGGGTAAGTTCCCCGAGGTTTCCTTAGAACAGGTATTAGCATGGCATCCAGATGTGATAATCATCGATAATCACGGCGGAAAACCTAACGAAATGATCAAGGCAATTTCAAATGACCCCGACTGGGCATCTATCCCTGCCGTTAAGAACCACAGGATATATCGTATACCTTCGGGCGTGTTCTTCTTAGACAAGGCAAGTAGCAAACCAGTGTACTACTTATGGCTGGCAAAACAGCTCCACCCTGACATGTTCAAAGATGTTGACATGGTTAAGGAGATGCAGGAGTACTTCAAAAAGTTTTATGATTACAATCTCTCCGTTGAGGATGCGGAGCATGCCTTGCAAGGTTGGGGCAAGTAATGGAGACCAACTATTGAGATGGTATTGATCTGGTGGAAAAAGGTGAAGATTTAAATGAAGAATAAAAAACTCAAGATTTTGGCTCTGGTCGCAATCGTTGCGGTTGTGGCGAGTATTGGTGTTTGGTACGTAAGTCAAGAGAGATTAGAGACTACTCAAAAGGCTGAGACGAGAATGATCACCGATATGGCAGGAAGAACTGTTGAGATACCGGCAACGGTGGAGAGGATTGTTTCGGTAAACCCAATGGCAACCCAAGCCGTATTTGTCGTTCACGGACAGGATAAATTGGTAGGTATCACTCTTAAGATGGGTAGAAAAAAGATGGAGGAAATATATCCCAAAATAAAGAATATGCCAGCACCAATGGGTCCTGAAGGGCTAAACATAGAAGAAATTCTATCATTGAAACCTGATGTAGTTTTATCAAAGGCAGGGACAAAATGGACAGGATACAATAAAAAGATGGAAGAAGCAGGCATTCCTCTTGTCTGTATCTATCCAGAAAGTCCAGAATTACTCGCTGAGAGTGTGCGGCTTATTGGAGACGTTCTCGGCAAAGAGAAAGAAGCAGAAGATTTCGCATCTTTTTATGATAAGAAGATGGAGTATATACGGAGTAATACCCAGATTCCAGAAGATGAGAAGATGAAGGTCTATGTGGCCGTACCGGATAAATTGACTACAGCAGGAGGAGACTGGTATCAGAGTTATCTGATAGAAGATGCCGGAGGCATCAATGTTGCCGGAAGTCTTATGGGTGGTTGGAAGACGGTCTCCATCGAGCAGATATTGAGGTGGAATCCAGATGTGATCGTGGTGGTTTCATACTGCAGTGATTCTGTAGATGATATCTTATCTAATCCGAGATGGCAGCAGATAAACGCAGTCAAAAATTGTAGAGTGTACAGGATACCCAGATATATTGAGGCATGGGACATGCCTGTTCCAGAGTCAATTCTTGGTACGATGTGGTTATCCAACAAATTGTATCCCGAAGAAGTTCACTTCAACATGGCAGAGGAGATGAAGACATTCTATTCAAAGTTCTACAATTATACCATCACCGATGAGGAGATCGCTCAAATTTTAAGGTGAAATCTTAATGGAACTAAATCAAATCGACTGGAACGAAATGTGGAAGGAGGAGATGAAGAAAGTCTCTGGAAAGCATGAAAAGGTGAAACAATGGGATGATCTTGCAAAAAGAATGGATGAATGGACGAAGAGAGATGATTATTCAGAGAAAGTGATGCAGAGGATTAAACTTAATCAGAATTGGACTGTTCTGGATATAGGTTGTGGAACTGGATCACTTGCAATACCAATAGCAAAGAAAGTAAAGCATGTTACCGCTTTAGATGTTTCAAAGGAGATGCTAAGATTTTTGAGAGAGAATGCGATGAAGGAGGATCTATCCAATATAACATGCCTAAATAGATCCTGGCAGGATGTTGGTATAGATAAAGATATAGATGAGTATGATCTTGTGATCGCCTCCCGTTCATTGGGCGTCACGTTAGACCTGAAAGAAGAATTAACGAAGATGAATCGCATCGCTAAAAGGTATGCTTATGTAACCTGGAAGGCGAGCGAGAGAAAATTCGATAGTGGCGTTTATAAGACGCTTGGAAGAGAATATCACGAATATCCCGGATATATCTACATATACAACATTCTCTATCAGATGGGAATACATGCCAATGTGGAACTTATCGAATGTAAAAGCAGGATATGTTATCGAGATCTTGAGGATACAATTGATGATTGGCGATGGAAGATCAGTGATTTGAGCGATGAAGAAGAGAAGATACTGAAGGACTATCTGGTGGAGAATCTTGTGGAGACTGATGAAGGCACATTAGAGGCCCCCAACGAGAGGTCGAGATGGGCTTTGATCTGGTGGGAGAAATGAAGGGGTATCCTTCAAAATCCTATCACGATCCGAACGATGAGGAAGTTATTATAAAGAAGGGGCTTCTAAGGAGAGTATCTATAAATCTCATTTTGGTCTTACTGCCAGTTTCTCTCTTCTTCGTATCTTTTCTCCTCGGCAGATACCCTATATCACCACCGGAGGTTATTGTAGTCTTGGCATCAAAGTTTTTACCCATTGAGCACACATGGCCCGCTGTATTAGATACGGTGGTCTTTCGGATAAGATTGCCCAGGATAGTGGCCGCCATGCTGATTGGGTCAGGACTATCTGTATCCGGCGCATCCTTTCAGGGGCTTTTTAGAAATCCGCTCGTCTCCCCCCAGATCCTGGGTGTTGCCTCCGGTGCGGGATTTGGTGCCGCCATGGCCATCCTTTTCTCGGGCAACCCGTTTATGATACAGATCTCTGCCTTGCTCTTTGGTCTAATTGCTGTAGGTATGACTTATGGGATAAGCAAGATGGTTAGAGGCACGTCAACATTAGTTCTGGTATTAGCAGGCATTGCCGTTGGAGCCCTCTTCTCTGCCTTGATCTCACTTACGAAATACGTGGCAGACCCTTATGAAAAACTTCCTGCTATCGTCTTCTGGCTTATGGGCAGCCTATCATCGGTCTCTAATAGGGATATACTCATGGTATCTGCACCGATACTGATTGGCATGGCTATCCTTCTGCTCATCAGATGGAGGATTAATGTTCTCTCGATGGGCGATGAGGAAGCTTCAGCACTTGGAGTAAATACCAGAAAATTGAGAATAATCATCATTATATGTTGTACAATAATAACGGCGTCTTCGGTATGTATCAGTGGGATTATTGGATGGGTAGGACTTATTATACCCCACGTTGGAAGGATGCTTGTGGGTCCAGATCATAAGGCACTATTGCCGGCATGCGTTTCCATCGGGGCTTTTTATCTTCTGCTGGTGGATAACTGTGCAAGAACATTAACGACTGCCGAGATTCCTCTTGGTATTCTTACGGCAATAGTCGGGGCACCGTTCTTTGTATATCTTTTAAGAAAGAGTGAGATGGGTTGGTCATGAAAGAAGTAATAAAAGTAAAAGATGCGGCATTCTCATACAATGAAAAAGATAAAATATTTGAGAATATCAGTTTCTCTATAAGGAAGGGGGATATCTTCTGCATCCTGGGACCAAACGGCACGGGGAAGTCCACACTAATCAAGTGTATAGACAATATGCTAAAGCTTAAAGAAGGAAGCGTAATCCTGAACGGTGAGGATATTTATTCATTGAAGAAGACTTATGTGGCAAGAGAGATTGGTTATATTCCCCAGATGCATAATCCAACTTTTCCCTTCTCCGTGCTGGATGTAGTACTTATGGGAAGGGCCCCTCACCTTAGTCTATTCTCTTCTCCCACAGAAAAAGACGTCAAGATAGCAAAAGATGCCATTAGAACGCTTGGTATCTCTCACCTAATAGAAAAGCCTTATACGGAGATCAGTGGCGGTGAAAGACAGCTTGTCCTCTTCGCTAGGGTTTTAGCTCAGCAACCATCTATTTTGCTTCTGGATGAACCAACTTCTCATCTAGATTTTGGAAATCAGATACGTATATTAGAGATAATAGAAAAATTTGCCTCCACCGGATTATCCATTATAATGACTTCACACTTCCCGGACCACGCATTTCTCGTCTCAAGCAAGGTGGCAGTCATGAATGGGGGAGGGTTTATAGATATGGGAATTCCAGATGACGTAATAACAGAAGAGAATCTTAAATGCGCCTACGGTGTAGATGCAAAGATCGTTTATGTGAACGATGGAGCGGCTAATGGAAGAAAGGTTTGTGTCCCTCTGATGAATAGGTGATATAATGAAATTGATAGAAGATTTGATCTCGGATTTGAACGATAAAGATACAGAAGTAAAAGATGTGCACGTCGGTTATGCATGGATCGGAGTTTCGAGCAAAAACTGCGGAGTTGCGAAGAATTATGGGACAATGCACGAGAGCCGTGTTAAGGATTTGGGTGAGCTTACTGGAAAAACGGCCATAGAACTGGCGAAATACGCTAAATCATGGAATATGATCGAGGCCGGTATTGGTTTAGCCGCGATAAATTCATTGATTGAGCCAAGAGGGAAAAAATTAAATACACTCGATTTTTTACTTGAAAATGCGGATGGAAAGAAGATCGCAATGGTGGGACATTTTCCAAAGGTCTCTACTCTGAGAGATAGGGCAGATGAGTTGTGGATTTTAGAAAAAAATCCCAGATCCGGCGATCTGCCGGATACAGCTTGTGAGTACCTGATTCCGAATGCAGATATCGTCGTCATAACGAGTTCTGCTATAATAAATAAGTCCATCGAACGTCTTTTGGAGCTGAGCAATGGATATACGATCGTATTAGGGCCTTCTACACCTATGTCACCGGTTTTATTCGAGTATGGGGTGGATATGATTGCGGGGATAAAGGTGATTGATGAGGAGAGGATGATGAAGAAGATCGTGCAGGGAGGAGGTATGGTTAAACAATTTGAAGATTCGCTCGAATTTTTGGTGATGCAGAGATGATGGATATTAAAATTGATATGCTAAAGGAACTGAAAGAGATAGCTGAAGAGGATATAGAGGTTAGATGGCTAAAACCTGTGGAGGCGATAGGATCCGCAGATAAGGAGTTCGTTCTGGCAAAGGGAAAAGAATTCCTGGTGGAGGCATACGTCTTGGGAGGAGTCGGGCAGGCATTTACGGATATTCCCTCGAATACGCGAGGAAAGGTGAAAGATCTTCTGAGGGGCATCTTTGGAGGTTCAAGAGAAAGAGCGATCGCGATAGCCACGTTCAATGCTATTTTAAACTTGATAGGCATCTTAAAGAATCCAATACATTGTAAAGATGAAGAGCCGATCGAATGTGGAAAGATACTTGCGCCTAAGATATTGGATGAGTTTGGAGAGGATGCAAAGATTGTCCATATCGGTTACCAGCCCGGCCACGTCAGGGCAACAACGGAAACATTTGAGCACGTTTGGATCACCGATTTGGACGAGGAGAATATAGGAAAGATCAAATTCGGCAGAAAGGTCTTGGATGGAAGGACACAGAATGAGGAAACGATAAGAGATGCAGACGTTGCACTGATCACCGGAAGCACGCTTGTGAACGGCACGGTGTGGAATTTGTTATCTTGGGCAAAGAAATATAATACTAAGGCAATCCTCTATGGAGTTACGATAAAGGGCTTCTGTGAGCTCGTTGGGAAGGAGTGTTTTTGCCCGATTTCGAGAGAGGTAATGAGCTAAATTAGAAAAAACCACGATGTCCAAACTTCGACCCGCCAAACATCAAACCCAAACATAAAACGGCGGACGGCGGTTTGTTTTTCGCCGTCCGCTAAAACTGATAAAGAATAATGGGGAGAAAAGGGCGAGGGGTGGGAGGCTTGGCGCGTTGGGAAATTGGAGTTTGGAGCCTGGGATCTCGTCCAGATTTTTTATAGGAGCAGGGGCTTTTTAGTTCTGCGGATAGATAGTTTCAGCTTCGCCTCAGAATATTAATAGAACGAGAGGGCGTCTTTTTTTCCGAATACTTTATAAATATGTTAAAAGTTATAGATATTATATGCCAGAAATAGATAAAATTCAAGAGATAATTGACGCTTACAATAAATTAGTTCGGAATATAGAGGGCAAAGCCACAGATTCTGCAGATGGTAGGGCTTATGGGGGAATTATAAGAGCAGGTAAAGGGAAACTTGTGGAAAGCATAGCCAAAACACTCGTTCAACTTGCTTGGAAGAAACTAAAACAAGACCACAACAAATTAGAGATTATTGGTAGAAGAATCAAAATCCCTATTAAACAAGATTATATTGATGGTTTAGAGGATGAGGAAGTTAAAGACCACATTAAACTGAATATTGAAGATTATTACTATCCCTATAAACCTGATATTGTAGTTTCAATAAACGGAAAAATTGTTTTAGAAATTGAATGTAAATCTTATACTGAAAATGCAATGTTAAAACGGATTTTGGTTGATTCTACATTACTTAAAACTCAATTTCCAGAAATGCAATTTGTTCTATTGCAGTTGGAAAGCCAATTAGGTGGAGATTTTTCAGAATTAAAAGATGTCAATATGGGAAGTCCATCTACCCATACTTTACTGTCTTATTTTGATATTGAATTACATATCCTGACTTTGCTTGAGGGGGAAAGAAAAGTAGATAAACCAATTCATAAGGCCGAATTTTTCAAACCATTAGAAAGAGAAAGTTTAGAAAAAGCTGTTGATATACTCGCTGAAATATTACAAGAATATATCTAAACTCATTTTAGTGTTCTTTGATGATCTACATTTTTTAATCTGTCTTTTGCTTTTTTAGTGTATTCTTCCGAAATGTCAATGCCGATGAATTTCCTGTTAAATTGTTTCGCCACTTTTGTAGTGGTTCCAACACCATTAAATGGATCAAATATGACATCATTCTCAAAACTAAATAGTTTTAATATTTGTTCTACCAATTTTTCTGGAAACATTGCGGGGTGGTCGTATTCTTTCATATTTCTTTCAGGAGCTATGCTCCATTTAGCATATACCCATTTTTTAAATTCATCTCCTGTAATATCGGCTTTGTTACTATCCCCTTTATGTTTTAAATCTCCTTTACAAAAAATCTCCAAAAATTCCCAAGTATATTTCATATATGGGTTGCTTGGACTTTTCCAACTACCCCACGCAGTGTATTTGCAATTATAATTATTTTTCTCCCATAAAATTTCTCCTCTCCAAATCATTTTGTTTTTCATAAAAAAGTTAGAAATTATATGATGGATTGGAATGTAATCAGAAAATAATGGTTGAACATTTACTATAATTCTTCCACCAAACTTTACAATTCTTATACATTCCTTAAATACTGCAAATATCTTATCAAAATATTCGTTCCAATCAGTACCATCTTTATGGTTTTCATAATCTAAACCAAAATTATAGGGCGGAGATGTAAATACTAAATCCACACAATTATCAGGTAATTTTTTTAGAATTTCTGCACTATCCCCACAGATAACTTGATTAATAAATTCTTCTGGCAACTCATTATTTTTTTTGCTAAAATTGTGGTCTTGTGCATAATAATAGACCCCCCTTTCTGCTTCTTTTGCCTTTCTATTTTTAACTTTCCTTTCTTTATTATAATCAACATATAACCTTTTATTTCCCTTTAATCCATAGCTCTTAATGTTTTTTATATGATCTAAAAGCTGTGTGAAGATATTGTCAGAACCATTAATTTGATATGTATTCATTAATTTGTTCAATTTATTTTGAAAAAAACTTAAATCGATCTCTCTTAAATTGAAAATCAAACTCACTCTATTTTTAATGAAATAAAAATCGCTTTTAGGAAAAATATTCTCAAGATCACTTATGATATCGATCTCTTGAGATGTTAATTCTCTATCTATATTAATCTCAATTGGTTTGTAAGTATTATTCTGTATTTCTGTAACTATACTTTCTATCATTTAATCCCTTTTTTATTATTTTGTTCTAACTCTTTTTTCATAAACGTTTCTACTTTTCTTGATAAAATCATAGAGTTTTCTTCGCAAAATTTCTTATAATCTTTGTAGATATTTTCATCAAGACTTAATGCAACGGTTTTTCTTCCCATATAGATACATATACTAACATCTGTATTTAAATGTTTTGTTTTTACCGATAAGTTAATAAGAGAATGAGTTATCTGCAGATGACATGATATATGAGAATATTACCTGTTCTGTATGCGGGATGGCGTGTGAAGACATCCTTGTTGATATAGACGATGATCACATGAATGTCGAGAATGCGTGTTTGATGGGGAACGCAAAGCTCGGAGAGCTTAGGAGCCCGCACAGGATTAAAGGGCCATATATAGATGGAAAGGTCGCATCGTGGAATGAAGCGATTAAGATGTCTGCGGATATCTTAAAAGATGCTACGAGGCCTCTACTCTTCATCGGAAGTGAGACGTCCACGGAGGCGATGCACGTTGGAATAGAGATGGCACAGTATCTTGGTGGGGTTGTTGATAGCAACGCAACGATATGCCATGGTCCAACTGTCATGGGGTCACAAGACGCGGGAAAACCTTCCTGTACGCTTGGAGAGATTAAGAACAGAGCTGATCTGCTAATATGTTGGGGTTCTAACCCGACGGAATCTCATCCGAGACATCTATCAAATTTTACGCTCTTCCCGAAGGGATACTTTACCCGAAAAGGGAGGATGGATAGGAAATTGGTGGTTGTAGATCCGAGAAGGACGAAGACCGCTGATATAGCGGATTTATATATTAGAATTAAGCCCGGATATGACTATGTGGTCTTCAACGCATTATCAGCCGCGGTGCGGGGGCAGGAGGTGGATGAGAATATCGGAGATATGACAGATGTCTCAAAAGATCAGATAGAGGAGCTCGCCGATATTATGAAGGGAGCGAATTTTGGGGTCATCTTTGCCGGTTTGGGAGTGGCAAGTTCTATAAGGAAAAATAATAATGTTAGAGCTGTGGAGCTGCTCGTGCGCGAATTGAATAGATATACCAAGTTTTCGTTGCTTGCAAATAGAGGACACTGCAACGTGGCCGGTTTCAACCAGGTATGTACATGGATGACAGGTTTTCCGTTTGGCGTCGATTTCTCACGGGGATACGCATATTATAATCCTGGAGAGACTACTACCGTTGATCTGCTCGACAGAGAGGAGGTGGACGCGTTGCTCGTCGTAGGTGCTGCTCTTGCATCGCATCTTCCAAGAAAGGTCGTGAAATATATGGCGAAGATTCCAACTGTCTGCATAGATCTCTCTCACTGCCCAATGACGATGTTGAGCAATGTCGTTTTGCCTGGTGTCATGGACGGTGCGGAGTGCGAGGGGACCTTTTATAGGATAGATGATATTCCACTCAGGGTGAAGAAGTTTATAGATCCTCCATTCAACTTCACAACCTCAAACGAGGATACGTTGAAACAGATATACACCGAGGTGAAGAAATGACTAAAATACACGTAAATCTCAACACCGCTTCAACTATAAGGCAGGGGATGGTCATAAAGGGCGGAAGAAAATTGAGCGATGATTACAGAACTGAGGCGGCGTGTTGCTGGCTAAATACGAATGATTACGAGCGGCTTTCGGTGCCGGAGAAGGTGAAGGTCTCAACGAGTGAGGGTGATGTCACCGTCTTTGCCAGAGAAGATGATAGCATGTATGAAGGGGAGATATTCATCCCAAGGGGCCCTTGGGCGAATGTTTTGATCAGCTCCGATACCTTCTGCACCGGATCTCCCTATTACAAGGGGATGGACGCCACGGTCGAATGTAGCGATGAAGAAGTTCTTGGTTGTAAAGAGCTCTTTGAGGAACTTTAGTGATTTGAAGAGATTCGATCAAAGCAGTCGGCGCACAAATTTTTCTCTTTCTCTTTATTATCCTCTTTCTCAAGAGTATAAGGTTCCCCACACCCCTCGCATATCTCTATAATCTTCTTTTTCTTGGGTGGTATCTCGATGGTTATCTCTCTGTATGAGAATATATCTGTCCAAGCCTTCATTATCTCAGGAATAACTTCTTCGTGCGCCACCTTCCGAATATTCATATACCAGTCATAGATGACCGGATAATTCTTAAGCTTCTTTACGTCTATAAAAACTCTGATACCTTTTTCAGCCCACTTTTTTGAGGCAGAGATGGCAAATTTTCCTACGTCTCGTATCGTTAATCTTTTGTTTCCAATTCTACATCTCGTCAGCGCCTCTATTGTATCTGGAAGACAGTTCGTTGTTTCTACCGTGACGAATATGTCATCTTCCAGTTCACAACCAAGAAGATCACATGCGTAATTTATCATGGGAATTCCTAAAACAGCCCCAGAACTCAAATACCCATGGTACTTCTCGACCTTTTGAATCTGTTCATCTATCTCAGTTTTTTTCATCTTATCAACTTAGTCGCAAATCTTTGATTTGCGTATATCCGTACGAATCTTCGATTCGTAGGATCCCACGCCAAAGACGTCAGGACCAAAAATCTTCGATTTTTGAGCACTTCTAAAAATGAAAGATTTTAGTGCTTAAAACACCTCTGCCCAGTAAAGACCATAAAAACACCGTACTCGTTCGCCGCCTCTATCACCTCATTATCCCTTATAGATCCTCCTGGCTGAACTATTCCTCTTATCTTAAATTCTTTTGCTCCTCTAACTTCTTCTGCTCTTCTAATCCCTTTTGCTCCTCTAATCTCTTCTACTCTTTTGATCTCTTCTCAAACTCGGAGATCGCTTTTGAAATATTCTTCTCTTCCTTAGCTAATCCCTTAATCTCTTTAGATAATCCTTTCATCTCTTTTCCTGAATCTCTAACTTCATCTTTCAAGCCCTTAATCTCCACTTCCATGGCCTTGAGCAAGTTTTCTATCGCCTTGAGCTTATTTACTTGATTATTACCCAGTAGTAAAAGATCTTCGACATCCGAGATCTCATCCGTAATATCCGAGAGATCGTCCTCTACTCTATCAACTTCATCCGTCCAACCAGAAGCTCTATCCTCGAAATCCGAGGTATTCTCCTCCAAGTAAGATATACCCTCTTCAATCCAAGAGATTCTTTCCTCTAAAATTGAGAGTCCCATCTCTATCTCTGGATTTCTTCCACTTGGAGACACTTTTATCTCTTGCTTTAGCCTCGAGAGTGCCACTGAAATTTCCGCCGCACCTCCCTTCAGATCAAAAAGATCTCCCTTAAATGCAGAGATTTTTGGTCTATACTTGAAGATCTCCCCCTTAAAATTCAATACCCCTTTATATAACTTAGAAATCTCTTGAATAAGCTTAGAGCGTTCTACCATTGCTTTGGGATACACGTCTATGTCCAAAGCCTCTTCTTTCATCTCTAAAATCTCTTCTACCATATCAGAGATCTCTTCATCCAGATCAGAGATCTCGTCAGAAACTTCCCCTATCTTCTCATCGAGATCGGAGCTCCTCTTCAGGATGTCCTTTGATCTTCTTTCCAGTTCTGATATTCTCTCATAGACAGTCGTCCCTTTCTCTTCATCTCCTCCAATCTCTTTCTTCTCATTTTCACCGAAAGGCGGACATATTCCCGGGATATTCTCTCCTTCTCCGACACCGATAAAAGGAATTAATGCGCAACTCGAGAGGGAGATCAATATCATCGTAAGAACCAAAAGGGAAGAGATCTTCTTCATCATTTATTCCTCCAGAAATTCCTTTGAATCATCGAGTCGGAACTCTTCGTAAACGTATTGAATATAGCTCCAATCGCCAAATATGACTCGTAAGTTTCAAGAATTTCAAACGCATCTTCGTTCTTCAACACCTTCTTCATTTCACCAAACATTTTTTATTTCCCCTTCATATCATCTGTCTGAACCCGGCTATAAAAATAAAAAAAGTTTCTTTCTAGTCTATCCTTCATCCGCCTTTGCCAGCCAAATCTGCAAGCCCCACGAGAGACTTCTCATATCCTCTGAACCAAGTTGGAATATAGTTGAGCGCAGCATTAAAGGCTCCATATTGAATCCTGCCAAAAATAGCGCTCACGGGATTTCCAAGATGTGGGCACGGGATCCAATTGCAAGGATTTAGGATAGTCTCTAATGCAGGAAACATAAAGCAACCGGCTATGAAAGACAGTATGCATTTCCCTACCATACCCCAATGCCCTAACAGATCAGTAATAAATCCTAGTATACCTGGTCCAAACGCCCCTCCCAGTATGGATCCAAATATTACATCCACCATTTTTCTTTTTCACCTCCTTTTTTATTTGCTTTTGCGATCTCGACTATTTTCCAAATCCTACATATACCAGACCCACGCCCGATGCCAGATTGAATACTTCAATGGCCCAATCGAAAAAATCCGCACAACCTCCACATAGATAGGTGGGAATCCAATAGATCATCTTTCCACATGCCAGTCCCGTCAATGCGGGATATGCACGCTCATCTCCCATCATCTCTTTGATCTTCCCCATTTTTCATCTCTCCTTCATCCAAACCAGAACTTCTTGACGAATTTTTCCAGACCCGCATACCAACCTGAACCGCCGGCAGTTCCGCCGGCTATAGCTGCCTCGACAATGCCAACTAAAAATGACAATGCATCCTCATTCTTCATCATCTCTCTTATCTTTCCCATTTTTTGCCTCTTTTTTTATCTATTTTTACATGTATAGTCTTCCACTCACATTAAAGTGAGCAGCAGAGCTTCATGCAGATTTTAATAGATATTTTCATAATCCTGTAAAAATATTCGCCGCACTTGGCACAACAGAGCAAAGGCAACTCAACACAAATTCCCATTTTTCGCCTCTTTTATACCATTCATTCATAAAAAAGGAAAATGAAGAGATTTTAACTTCACATACCGCTCCAATACCACCTTACTTCGCTTTCACCTTCCAATTCATATTTGTCTGCGCCGACCTCGGCACTCTCGCCATCTACCTTATACATCCACCCGCATCCACCTTCATTTTCATATCCATCTATGGAGGTTATCCATAACCCATAATCCCCTTCTTCTACCTCATATTCAAAGTCTCCAGACCAGGATGCTTCATCTAAAGCTCCCAATGCAGTAGGGGAGAAGAAGTGATGTTTATCTCCATCAACATCAACGATGGTCGTGGTGGCAATGGTTACTTCATCGTCAAAGATGGTTTCCCCGTCTGGTCCTATAACAATTACATCTCCCGTCCAGGTATCACCTTCCCCGGCAAGTGCCATTCGCGGAGCAAAAGCCATACCTGAAAGCATGAGACTAACAAGTATGACCGACACGATCAATTTTTTCATCATTTGTTCATCCCTCCACACAATCTTTTTTTTACTCTTTTATATCGTTCATAAGACGGAAAAGAGGAGAGGTTTTGACGCTTCTCGCCCAACAGAGATCAAAAATGCTTTTGACCGTCTTCTCAAGCATCTATGCCACTCCTCACCGTCTTCAAGCACTTTCAAATTCTCTTCATTCGCCTATTTTAGCACATGTCAAAGCAGTTTTCAAACAATTTTCCCAGTAGCTTCCACCACTCCTGACCGCCCTCGGCAAAGCCGAGCAGGGGCATCCCAATAAATTGCTGACATCCTATCGCATTCTCTTCCTTCAACATCCTCTTTATTTCGCCAAACATTTTTTTTCACCTCCTTTTTCGTTTTATCTGGTCGATACGTAAACAAACATCCCCAAATCCATCGGTCCCACATATTCTTCTGAGATGCTTGCCGTTCATATCTTCCAACTCAAGTTAATTTGTTAATTGTATAAATAACTTTCCTTAAAAAGGGTAAGAACGGCGTCCCTTTTTGTTTTATAGTTTTACAAATAGGCTAATACACCAAAAGCACTCCCGATAGCCGACGATTCACAGTTTAAACCTCTATTTTTCACTTTTTTGTTTTATTTTGCCTATATAAGCACCGCATAGAAACAAAAATGTGCCTTTAACGTTTCTCGCTCAACGGTCGTGATCGGGGCGTATTAACTTCTTTCCTTCGAGTTCTCGATCTTTAGAATCAGATGTTTGGATAGGTTTTAATATAGAGAGTTTTGATCTAATGCTCGTTTCCCATTCTTCGTTATAATACTTTCTAAACGATCCAGTAGCTCGTGCATATCTTTAAAAAAGATACCTCCATCTTCCCTTAAACCTTTAAAAATTTTTGTCGCTTCTCCATCCGTAAAATCTCGCTCTTCGATCGGTGTCTCATCAATAATTAAAACTTCTTTTTTATCTTCTATCGCAGATATGGCGGCATATAGATTCTTTATATTTCCAAATCCAACTGGCATATTGGCTATTATCACAATATCTGATCTTCTGATCATATCCAAATTTTCCTCGTATCTTTCGTCGCCGATCGGAGAAAATGGCGCTTCGCTCACCATATCTATATTAAGGGCTTTAGCCACCTCAAAATCTGTATCTAACTCGTGGATGACGCCGGCGGTAATCTCATATTCTTTATCTAACGAATGCATCAAGATGGAGCCGCTACCACCGCCGCATATTATGTGAATCCTTAAAGATTCTTTTATTTTTTCCTTTTCCTTCTTCTTCTTTGGAATCACCATTAGAGCGAGTGAATTCGTCAAAGGATCTCTTTTTATCGATGCCGAGATATCAAATACGTTTCTGATAGTCTCTGATGTTAAAATTTCTTCCGTTCTTCCAAATGAAACGATTTTTCCCTCCTTCAATAATATCAATTCTTCGCAGTATCGGGAAGCCATGTTTAGATCGTGAAATACAGCGATCACGATCAACCTATCATCTGTCAATCTCTTCATCAGTTCCAATATCTCTATCTGATTTTTTATGTCCAGATGGGATGTGGGTTCGTCCATCAACAAGACCTTGGGTTCTTGCGCTAATGCCCTTGCTATGACTACCTTCTGTAACTCTCCACCGCTCAATTCGTCTATCTGCCTTTCTGCCAAGTTTGAGCAGTTTGTCAGCTTCATACACCTCTTCGCCACCTCCAAGTCTTCAAAACCCTCCGTCTCAAATCTCTTCAGATGCGGCGTCCTTCCCATCAGCACGATCTCCATCGCGGTAAAAGAAAAGCTCGTAGAACTTTCTTGTGGCACGACTGCCATCTTTCTTGCGAGCTCTCTTCTACCCATCTTTGAAATATCAAATTCATTCAAGAGAACGGTTCCAACGCTCGGCTTTATGATTTTACTGATCACTTTAAGTAAAGTCGTCTTACCTGATCCGTTTGGACCGATTATTCCCAATAATTTCCCCTCTTTTGCGGAAAAATTTATCTTTTCCAAGACCTTTACGTTTCCATAGTAAGCGTCGATCTCTTCTACGCTCAACATAACATCTTCTCTCCCTTCTTTTCTTTTCTTAATACAATCTCTTTCTCGAACGCAGCAGGTAGATGAAAAATGGTGCCCCAAATAACGCCGTGATGATTCCAACGGGTATCTCTCCCATTGTTCTAGCCATAGTATCGGCAAGAACCAAAAGAATTCCACCGGCGAGTGCGGACGTCGGCAGGAGTATCCTGTGGTCTGGACCTACCATTATTCGCATGATATGAGGAACGATCAGACCGACGAATCCGATGATTCCACTCATGGAGACCGCTGCGGCGGTGATGATCGAAGATATGATCAACATGATCTTTTTTAGCGTTTCAACATCAATTCCAAGATGTTCTGCGGATTCTTCCCCGAGGAGCATCACGTTCATATCTTTGGAGAAGAGGTATAATATCACCATTCCGATACAGATGGGGAGTATTATAATCTCAACACGATCCCAATTTGCCCCCCATAACCCTCCCATCATCCAGAAAACGACTTGATGCAGTCCCTCCCCTGAATTAAATATCATAAAAGAGGTGAGTGCAGAGAGAAAATAACCGACCGCTATCCCTGAGAGCAATAACGTATTAACAGGCAGTTTTCCTCCAACCTTCGCGATATTATAAACGATAAAAGCGGTTGAGATGGCACAGACGATCGCCATCAACGGAACTAATGTAGGAGATAATCTCATGGCAAGAACAGCCCCAAATGCGGCACCAGAAGATATCCCGATGATGTAAGGATCTGCCATCGGATTTTTAAATAAAGTTTGCATCGTTGTTCCAGAAACGGATAATGCCATACCAACTAAAATGCCTAAAAGAACTCTTGGTAACCTTATTTGTAAAATTATTGTTTCTTCTGCCGATAAAAATGCGCGTTTATGATCTACGATGATCTTTGCGATCGTTCTCAAAGGGATGTTCGTGGATCCCACAGCGATCGAGACGAGGATAGAGATCGCCAGCGCGAATATCAAGGCGATCAGAATCAATATCCACCTGCGTTTCACCGAGCTTCTCCAGAATTGATCTGGCGTTTTATCTCCATGACCTCATCCCTTCTTCTCTCAAAGTCATCGACATCGCTCATCTTCAAATCCTTTAATCTTTTAACGATCTTCCCGACGACCTCTTCTTCGTGAATCCATCTGCACGGCGAACAATCCCAAACCCAATCATCCGTATCTTCTTTAAGGATCCATCTTCCCTTTGAATTGTCCTCGCATGGATAAAAGGGGCAGAAACAAAATGTGCAATCCTGCCCGTCAAAATGGCACGGATAATATTCACACATCCGATCCTCCCCACGGAATCCATCTAAGAATCTTCTGAGATATTTACGCGCGAGCGGATGCGTGTGCCATCACCTTACACGTTTCAAACAATTCAGGGTGAATGAATTTTGCGACTTCTTCAAGCGCATCGGCGATTCTCGGACCCGATCTGCTGACGATATCTGCATCGATCAGATAAACCCGATGATTCTTCACCGCATTTATACATTTCAATCTTTCCTCCCCAAGTATGTAATCGTATGCGACATTCTCTTCTCCTCCCATACCTGTACCACTGCTGACGATTATTACATCTGGATTCCTATCTATCAATTCTTCCATGCTTACCGTGTGCCAGTATTCGACATCTGAGAAAACATTTTCTCCACCCGCCTTTTCGATCATATCGGACGAGAGACATTCTGAGCCTGCAACATAGAAAGGTTCGTGCCAACAAATATGTGTAACCCTTACCTTCTTTGCATTCTTCGTTTTATCCGTTATCTCTTTTATCTTTTTCTCCATCTCTTCGCAGAGAGAAGAAGCCTCTTTCTCCTTTCCAGATATCTTTCCAACGTATCTTATCTCTTTCAATGTATCTTCAATGCTCTTTACAGGTTTGGAGCTTAAAATGGCAACATTTAGCCCCAATTCTTTCAATCTTTCAACGACCTCCTCTCCATTCCCATAGGCGGCTAAAACCAAATCGGGTTTCAATGAAACCACCTTCTCAATATCGATCGTGCTGTAGCCACCGATCTTCTCCTTCTTCTTTGCCTCTTCTGGATAATTACAGTAATCGGTTACGGCTACTACTTTTTCTCCGAGCCCGAGTGCAAAGAGTATCTCAGTATTCGACGGCGCAAGGGAGACGATCCTTTCAATCTCGATCGCATTCATCTCTTCTGCATGGCTTGGGTGATATATAAATGTGGATAGAAGAATGATCCACACGAGGAATACGATCGTCGATGCTACTATGATCTTCTTCACCATATTTAAGTCCTTTAAAATTTAGTTTAGTTTAAAAAACTTTCGATGGAGATTAAAGAATGAAGTGGCACGTGAAGGAAAAAACATTGGTTATAGACGGAGATTTTGAGGCGTTGAGCTCTGGGTTTCGCGGCGGCAGAAGTAACGTCAAACACATCTTGAACTCCACCGTTCCGAGTGGATTTGAGGCAGAAGATCATCTGAAACATCTTGAGAAGAAGTTCAATATTAGACATTCATATTTTTCTCTCTTGACTGCACTCGATATGCGATACCTCGCCTTTCATGAGATGCAGGACATATATGCGTTCGTGACGGCCGGGATTGAAAATCCTGTTCATTTTAATTTTGGAACGATCAACATTATCATAATTTCAAAAAGACCTCTTTCTGAAGGAGCTTTGGTAAATTGCGTCATCACGGCAACGGAGGCAAAGACCTTCACGTTATTCGAGTGTGGATTTAATTTCAGCGGAACCTCTACCGATGCGGTAGTTGTAGCTTATGAGAGATCAAAGAAGGAAGAGATTGAATTTTCCGGTCCATATACCAGATTTGGAAGAGAGGTCGTGAAATCTGTGAGAATGGGAATTAGAAGATCTTTGAAGGTGCAAAGGGCATGATATGACCATCGTGTGATCTTCAAATATCTCATAAAATTAGCCTTTTCAATTTGAGGAACTTTAGTGATTTGAAGAGATTCGATCAAAGCAGTCGGCGCACAAATTTTTCTCTTTCTCTTTATTATCCTCTTTCTCAAGAGTATAAGGTTCCCCACACCCCTCGCATATCTCTATAA
>CABGHG010000008.1 GCA_902158735.1 Candidatus Methanolliviera sp. GoM_oil | reverse complement strand
GCTACTTCTTAAGAGGTAATAGAGACAAGAAATTCCTCAATATCCATGCGGTGGCACCCCAGATCACGTGTCCATCATAGATCCAACAATATGATTCTTTCTTATTCAATAACGCCGATATTGGAACCTTGATCAGCTCTTCGACCTCTCTCTCATTTATCTTGAAATCGTATGGATATGGAACAATACCTACATAAGGTGTGATCAAGCGGGAGGATGTGAGCGTTTCAACGTCGTCCAGTTTTCCCAATATCTTCACGTCCTCTGGTCTTATACCTATCTCTTCATAGCTCTCTCTCAGCGCGGTATCTTCTAGATTTATATCCTCTTTCTCGTAAGATCCACCTGGTAAGGATATCTCTCCTTTGTGGTGGGATAAACTCCTTGTCCTCTTAGTAAGGAGAATATAGTATTTCCCCTCTTTTTTATAGATAGGCAGGAGAACGGCGGCTGGAGATAGCTCTTTATTATCGATCGTACGTCTTATTCTCTTCGATAGGATCTCCTCGATCTCGCGCACAGGCTGAAATATATTCGTCAATTATTTAAGGTTTTTTCTTCTTTTCTTTCTTTATCCTCTTCAAGACCTCATCTTTGGTTCTTGCATCTCCCTTCTCCCAGAAGAATCGTACCTTTTTATTGTTAAGAGTTGATATAACATCCTCTATACTTTTAACAGCCTTATCAACGCTTTTTTCATCTATAACCGGTAATTCCTCTTCTTCTACTATTTTTCTCTCTTCTTCTACCTTCTCTGCCGTAACTATCCTCGATAGATCCGGTCTTTTCCGTTCTTTTCCCTTTATCGCCTCTATTCCATCCTCCCAACTCTTGCTCCACGGATATCTTTTTTGAATCTCTGTATGTTTTACGTCATCTCGTCTCACGTCGATGGCGTTTACCCAGCATGCCTCTTCGCATGCCCCGCAATAGATGCAATAGTCCTCATTGACTCCAACCTTCTCCTCCTTATCCGGTGAGACGTACCACGCCTTGTTTGGGCAGATGTTTATACATGCGTGGCATCCGATCGGGTCGCACCTACCGAGGTGGTTCTTTATAAGTTTTATAGCTCCCTCCATAGGTTTTTCCACTTTTATCGCATCATAAGGGCAAATTTCCTGACATTTTCCACATTTCGTACATTTTTCCTCATCTATCTCTATCTCTCCTTTTAATCTAACCCTGATAGCTACCTTTGCCATGGATCTAACTTTTATCGCTTCTTCTGGGCATAGATCTACGCACAATCCACAGTAATCGCATTTATCTTCATCGATGAGGAGATCCTCATAAGGTCGCAGATCTAAAGGAGTGGGTGTTTTTTCAAGAAGAAAAAAAGCATCACAGAATTCTGCGCAAATTCCGCAGAAATTGCACTTATCTTTATCAACTATTATCTCTCCCCTAGCCATTTTTCTATAAAGGACCAAATCTTCTTTCTTTGGCATATCAAACGTTACCTTTATCGCATCCGAATCGCAGACCCTCTCACAAAGTTTGCACGGAAGGCATTTGGAATCGTTCACCTCGATGGAAGATAGGAGGTGTGGATAATTCTCAGAAATATCGTCCAGCTTTATCGCGTTGTATGGACAGAAAGCAGCGCACATCCCGCAAAAACTGCATTTATGCTCATCTATCATTATTGGAGGAGCGTCCATCCCTGTTGCTATCTCAAATATCGGACCCAAGCTTATGGCAGAAGTTGGACAGAGATCAACACAGATAGAACAACCACAACATTTATCATAGTCAAATACGAGCCTCTTCTCTCTCTCACCCACCGTCGCTCTGTATATAAACTTTTTACCCTTCAGTTCCGTTTTTACGTCCATATCTATCGTTAATCTTTTTTTAGGAAAATTCACTTCCAAAAGGCCCAAGAGAGATCAATTCATCGGTAAAATCTTTCACCTCTCTTGCTATCTTCTCTCCTTCGCTTGCCGATGCCCAGATTGTCCTCAACCTCCTTCCATCAATTCCTATCTCTTCCAAGATGCCTTTTAAGATATTCATCCTATTGTCCGCACCGTAGTTTCCAAATCGATAGTGGCACTCCCCCATCTTACACCCCCCTATTAGTACACCATCCGCCCCCTTCTCGAGAGCCATAAGAACGAATTTTGGTTTGACCATTCCAGCGCAGATAACCCTAATTATCCTTATATTTGTGGGATAGGATATCTTCTGTGTTCCTGCCAGATCTGCGGCCGTATAACAACACCAGTTACAGAAGAATGCAATGATGAGCGGATATTCCTTCTTCTCCGAAAGGGCGGCATCTATCTGACTTGTGATCTGCTCGTCTGAAAAATTTGTCAGGTAGATCGCATCGTTAGGGCAAGCCGCAACACATGATCCACATCCATGGCATCCTATCTCATCTATAACCGCCTTTTTGTCGACCACCTTTATGTTATTGAATTTACAGATATCCACGCATAAACCACAGCCATCACATCTATCGGGAATCGAAATGGCTCTTAGGGGATCTACTCCTGTTTTTCCCCTCACCAATAATCCCATAACCTTTGATGCAGCGGCTAAACCCTGTGAGATGGAATCTGGGATCTCTTTTGGACCAGTTGCACATCCAGCTATATAGATACCCTCTGTATGTGCGTCCACCGGTCTCATCTTCGGATGTACGACGGAGAAGAATCCATCAGGATTCTCGGTCAATCCCATAATTTTACCAAGTTTCCTCGCGTCTTCGTCCTGCCCCATCCCTATAGAGAGAACTACCATCTCAAATTCTTCCTCTTTCGTCTCAGATTCGAGTGTATCCTCATAAGATAGAACTAAATTTCCGTTCTTCCTCTCATAGATCTCACCTACTATCCCTCTCACAAATAAAACGCCCATCCTCTGCGTCTTCTCGTAGTATTCCTCGTATTCTGGACCTCCTGCCCTTATATCCGTGTAAAAGATCTTTATATCAGATTCGGGATGCCTGCTCTTTATTATGTTTGCATTCTTTATACTCACCATACAACAGACCTTAGAGCAGTACGGTCTACCAACTTTTTTATCTCTGCTTCCAACACACTGTATAAAAGCGATCTTCTTCGGAATTTTTTCGTCCGAGACCCTTGCTAAAGTCCCTCTGGTTGGACCAGAGGCATTTAAGAGTCTTTCCACTTCAAATGTGGTGAAGACATTTTTAAATTCACCGTAGCCATATTCTGGTTTTTTTCTTGCATCAAAAGGCTCATATCCAGTTGCCACGATGATTGCCCCAACGGTTATCTCAAATTCTTCTTCTTTCTGATCAAAATCTATCGCATCGGCATTACAGCCTTCTTCACAAAAAAGACATCCCGTGCAACTTTCCGGATCGATCACGGCAATCGCAGGAACGGATTGTGGTAGTGGAATATAGATCGCTTTTCTACTGCCGACGGTAAAATCATATTCGTTCGGGACCTCAACAGGACATGCTCCTGCACAATCGTCTATACATCCCTTGCATTTCTCCTCGTCTATATATCTCGGCTTCTTCTTTAGCTTCACTCTAAAATTTCCGACGTGCCCATCAACCGAGACCACCTCGGAATATGTGAATAGATCTATATTATCGTTGGATGAGACCTCGGACATCTTAGGCGCCAGAACACAGATAGAACAGTCATTCGTCGGAAATACCACATTTAAGAGTGCCATCTTTCCGCCGATCGTTGGCTCTTTCTCGACGAGATATACTTTAATTCCAGCCTTTGCAAGCTCTAACGCCGCGTGTATGCCGGCAATACCACCTCCTACAATGAGCACGTTTCTATTAACCGGAACTTTTCGATCTTCCAAGGGCTCTAAATTTCTTGCCCTAGCAATCGCCATCTTAACGAGATCTTTCGCCTTCTCGGTTGCTTTTTTTCTGTCTTCGTGAACCCAAGAGCA
This sequence comes from Candidatus Methanolliviera sp. GoM_oil, assembly GCA_902158735.1. Lineage (GTDB taxonomy): Archaea > Halobacteriota > Methanoliparia > Methanoliparales > Methanoliparaceae > Methanolliviera. The sequence goes on along the minus strand of CABGHG010000008.1, from coordinate 20,459 downwards.
TTGTTCTCTTATGTTTGCAATCGAAAGGAGATATGGGTTTAGCCCAGCGGACTTGATACACCTCCTAAATGTGTCTTCGTGCATCTTTGGAGAACATGAAGCTATAACAACTCGAGTTAGTTTAAACTCATCTATATCTTTTTTTATTGTCTCTTGGTTTGCGTCAGAACAGAGATAATCGATATCGCGTGAAACAACCACATCTTCTTCGTTCTTCGCAAATTCTTTGACCTCTTCTACATCTATGGTCCTCGCGATGTTTAAACCACAGTGGCAAACATAAACACCGATTCTCATCGCCGAAGATTTGAGATACTATTAATAAAACCTTTCGACCGAGACAAAAATTAATAAAGGATGACCCGCTTTAGAACAGTTATGGGAGATATTTATGTCATAGGTCATAAAAACCCCGATACGGATTCAATATGTTCCGCGATCGCTTACGCATATTTTAAAGGTGAGGACGTTGTGGCGGCCAGATGCGGAGAGATAAATGCGGAGACCAGCTATGTCCTGGAATATTTTGATCTCGATCCTCCGATCCTCATATCTGACGGGAGTGGGAAGAGATTCATCCTGGTCGATCACAACGAGCTCTCGCAATCAGTAGATAACATGGATCAGGCAGAGATTTTAGAGGTGATAGACCATCACAAGATAAATTTCTCTTGCTCTTCTCCAATAACCTTTCACGCCGAACCTGTCGGATCTACTGCCACAATGATCGCAGAGAGATATATTGGCAAGATTAAGAGAAAGATTGCAGGAATACTTCTCTCAGCTATCCTCTCAGATACTATTGTTCTTACCTCTACAACCACCACGGAGAGAGATAAAGAGATAGTGAAGAAATTGGCTCCAATCGCGGGAATAGAGGATATTAAAGTGTTTGGCATGGAGATCAAGAAAAAAAAATCCAGTCTAAAGGGTTTAACTGCTTCAAAGATCATATTATCTGATTTCAAAGATTTTGAGTTCGGCGAAGATAAGGTAGGCATCGGGCAGATAGAGGTGGTGGACTTCAAAGAGAGTGAAGAGAGAAAGGATGAATTGATACAGGAATTGGAGAAACTCAAAGGTGAGAATAATTATTCCCTCCTATCTCTTATGGTGACCAACATCGTAGAGAGAGCATCTAAATTATTTGTGGTCGGAGACAGGTCAAAGGCAGAGGAAGCGTTCAAAAAACCGGTGAAAGATAATTCTCTCTATCTTGATGGAGCAATGTCAAGAAAGAAGGATGTAGTCCCGTTCATAGAGCGTGTCTTTAGGTAGACTGAAAATGGAAGAGAGAGAAAGAGAGATACGGAGGCTGATTTTGTATGCGGTCAATGGGTTTGCGCAGAACTCATCTTATAATTCTCTAACCTCATTTCTAAACAGACGGGGGGTCGCCGTGAAGGACATCATCGAGTTTTTATCGGAATATGGGGAGGAGATAAGTATGGCGGATCCGATGATAAAGGATCTGATCGCGGACGGGTGTCTCAAACAAACGGATCAGAACACGGTGATGAGTTCCTACCCTCCATTAAGCGTTCCTGAAAATGATCTCTTCACGAAGATATCAAAGAGCAGAATTGATGCTATTAAAAGATATAGGCCTCGAACACGCAGAAGGCGTGATACAAAAGGTGCGAAGAAGAGCTAAAACTAAATTTCCGAAACTTTTATCCTCCTTTGAAGGCACCATCTGTGAGGGTGGGAATGATGAACCGAAATTTTTTTAAACTCTTAAAGTAAAATACTTTTGGGTAGGTTCCTCGATTAGTTGAAACGCTGTTGATAGGCTTTTCCTTGGAAACTTGTGTAGTGTAAAACCGAAGAGGTGTAAATCGTGTACCGTAGGAACTACGGGATTTTAAGCCTGTGGAGAGTAAAACTCTACTCTGCGAATCAGGAAGACACATCCGTAAGGGTGTGGTAGTTCACGCGATATTCACCGGTCAAACATGCCAGACAGATATCCTCTCTTTTTTTACCTATTGCCCCTATCAGGTCTTCCACGCTTATATAATGGAGAGAGTCCGCCCCGATGATCTTTGAAATCTCTTCTATACTTTTTTTGGATGCCACAAGCTCATCTTTCGTCGTGAAATCCACTCCATAGTAACATGGAGATATCAACGGTGGACAGCCAATGCATAGATGAACTTCCTTTGCACCGCTCTTCTTGAGCATTCTTACTATCCTCTTCGACGTCGTTCCCCGAACGACGCTATCATCGACGAGAACGATTCTCTTTCCATCTATATTCGTCTTAATCGGATTCAATTTGAGACGAACCGCTAATTCTCTCTCGTTCTGCTCGGGCATTATAAATGTTCTTCCCACATATCTGTTCTTGATCAAGCTCTCGATATATGGCAGACCTGATCTCTTTGCGTAACCTATGGCAAAAGTGGCGCCCGAGTCCGGCGTTGGTGAGACGAAATCCGCGTCGATATTTGATTTCTCCGCTAAAATCTCGCCTATTCTTCTCCTAACATCATAGACAGATCTTCCATCAATGACGGAGTCGGGTCTCGCGAAATAGACGTATTCAAACATGCAATGAGCTGTATTTTCAAGCTCAATAACCCTCTCCTCTCCTATAATCTCACCATCCTTCAGGATTATGACTTCCCCAGGCATTACATCCCTTATAAACTCTCCATCCAACGTATCAATGGCTACGCTCTCGGAGGCAACAATGTACCCGCCATCAATTCTCCCGATGCAAAGTGGTTTGATCCCGAGCGGATCTCTAAATGCGATGACACAATCCTCTACAAGAAGAATGGCAGAATATGATCCCTTCATCTCCCCCATTACTGCCGAGATGGCAGGCGTGATATCTCTTTCGTCTCTCAGTTCTCCAATGATCAGATGCAACATCACCTCAGAATCTGATGTGGATGTGATCTCCATATTAGATATTAGCTTACGGTAATTTACGAGGTTTCCGTTGTGGACGATGGCATAAGCCTTGCCTTTATGATTGATGAGGAAGGGTTGGCTGTTCTTTACATTCGATTCCCCAATAGTAGAGTATCTTACGTGTCCTATGCCGGCACTTCCGCCGAGTTTGTCCAATTTCTTGTTGAAAACCTCCGATACAAACCCCATCTCCTTATATAGCTTCACTCTCCCCCTATCAAAGACGGCCATCCCTGCAGACTCTTGACCTCGATGTTGCAGGGCATAAAGGCCGTAATAAAGGTGGTAAGAAACTTCTAATGAACCCTTACGCGAAAGGCTAACACCTATAACACCGCATTCTTCTCTTATCATCTGCAATCATTCATAATCGCTTTGCAATCATCCCTTCGTGCGCCAACTATATTTCCCTCTCTTTCCACCCCTCCCAAAACCACAAGAGGCGCATACTTTCTTTCTCCGATGAAACGCTACCTCCCCACACCTCCTACATCGTATGTGCACCGTTTTGTTACGTTTACCCATTGATGGAGTTCCTCTCGACATAAAATTCTCCTAAGGAGAGACGTAAATGACGTTGTCTCCCCTAATTATCATCGTTCCATACTTTTTAACGTTCTTTCCGTCCTTAATCTCTTCTGTGTCATCCAAAACCAAATTTAGATGCATATCATACCCCTGCAAGTTCCCCCGAAACTCCCTACCATCTTTTAACTTGACAATTATCGGCGAATTCAAGACGCTGCTCAAAAGATCCAAAGGCCTATTGCTCATCTCTTTCCCTCAACGAAAAAATAATTTAATTGCTTCATCTGCTTTTTAGAAATAATTTTAATCTATATTTAAATCTGTCGAACCAATATGTTAAAGTATGGGTGGGTAAATACCATATAAAAATAGAAGTTGCGGGGTGTAAAAAAATGGTAAACTGGTTTAAGAGAAGTTCTGGATCTTTAGCGGCGATGGAGGACTACAAGGAGATCGACCTATCTGAATACGAAGGGGTGGCAGAAGAAGAAGCCAAGATGTATGTAAAGGTCGGAAAGATGGCGAGCACAAACGAGCTTCCGGCGATTAAAAAAGAGGTTTACGGGGGAAATATCGTTATACTGGATATATCTCTAATAAAAAATGATGAAATAGCTCTAAATAGAGTTTTGAGGGATTTTAAACAGATGGCAGAAGATATAAGAGGAGATGTTGCTGGAGTGGGAGAGGATCAGGTCATATTGGCACCGACATCAGTTAAAGTGGATAGAACGAGAATATTAGGAAGAAGGATATGAGTTCCTTGCTTTTGGTGATGATGTGGGAAGAATAGAAGTTGAGAAGATCAGCGGGGTTTTGATCGAAGATCAAAATATAGAGATCGTCGAGAGGAAAGGGCTTGGGCATCCGGACTTCATGATTGACAGCATAATGGAAGAGTTCTCTCTTGCCCTCTGTAGAGAATATCTAAAGAGGTTTGGACGCATACTTCACCATAACGTCGATAAGGGGGATGTGGTCGGAGGGAAGACGGAGCCAAAATTTGGCGGAGGGAAAGTTATCATACCAAGTCTCATCTTCTTCTCCGGAAGGGCGGTCGAAGAAGTGGATGGGGAAGATATACCGATAAAAGAGATCGCTTTGAGGTCGACCAAAGACTGGATAAGAGAAAATTTCAGGTTCTTGGATCCGGAAGAAGAGATCAGGTATCAGGTAGAGACAAAAGGCGGATCCGGAAATCTTAGTGATATCTTTGAAAGAGGAGGCGAAATGCCGGAAGCAAACGACACCTCTCTTGGAATGGCTTATGCTCCTCTCTCCTACACAGAAAAGATGGTCTATGAGACGGAGCGATATATAAATTCAGAAGATTTTAAGAGGAGATTCCCGGTGAGCGGGGAAGACGTCAAGGTGATGGCGTGCCGCATAAAAGATAACATAGATGTGACGATCGCCAACTCTTTTGTGGATAGATTTGTTGCAGATGAAAAGGATTATTTCAGGCAGAAAGAAGAGATTTTGGAAGATATCCAGTTACAGATAGATGGAATGAGTGAGCGAAACGTCAAGATATCTTCGAATGCACTCGATCGGAAGAATAGGGGGGAAAACGGAGTTTATTTGACGGTTACCGGTACCTCTGCCGAGATGGGAGATGACGGACAGGTAGGGAGAGGGAACAGAACGAACGGAATCGTGCCCTACAACAGGCCCGTAAGTTTGGAAGCTCCTGCGGGGAAAAATCCTGTTAGCCACGTTGGAAAGATCTATAATCTCCTATCGAATCATCTTGCCGAGGAGATATGGGAGGTCTCCGGTGCTAAAGAGGTGTATGTAAGCATGCTCTCCCAGATAGGAAGACCTCTAAACGATCCCCTCCTTGTGAGAATCGCGTTGGCGTCAGATGGAAGGATAGACGAAACCCAGATAAAAGATATCACCGAAGAAGAGCTTGAAGGTGTTATGGAGTTCATGAAAAGATATGTTGAGAGAGGCAAATCAGCGATAATTTAATATCGAAAAGCTTAATTTTGGAATTGGAGGTGGATCCTATAAGATGAAGAGGCTTTTTAAAGAGGATGTTGCATCGTTTGTGAGAGAGCTTAAAAGATCATATAAAGTTGCGGCGCCACAGGAGAGGGATGGTGAATACGCCTTTGATTTTGTCGAAGATGAAGATAAGGTAGTATTGGATTATCCGAGCACCATATTACCGATAAAGAAGTTCTTCTTTCCTCCTGAAGAGATCATTCTCGAATATGATCTTTCTGATAAAGAAGAGATAAAATTCAAGAGTGAACCGAAAGCAGATGAGATCTGCATTCTTGGTGCACACCCCTGTGATATAAACGCCCTGATTAGGTTCGATATGGTGTATCTCGACGATAAATTCGATCCGTTCTATAAAAAGAGGAGAGAACACGCTTTGATCATCGGCGTCTATTGTACCCATCCAAGCGAATCCTGTTTCTGCGGCTCGATGGGAACGGATCGTGTTGAAGACGGCTACGATCTGATGTTGATCGACGGCGGAGACGAATATGGGGTGGAGATCGGAAGTGAAAAAGGCGATAGAATCGTCAATTCGATGGATATATTCAAAGACGGAAAGGATATAGAGAGACCAAAGTTGGAGGGATTTATAAGGGGGGTTGAGACAGATGATCTCCCGGAACTCATGCTCAAAAAATACGAGAGCGATCTCTGGAACGATTTCGGAGAAAAATGTCTGGGATGCGGAAAGTGCGTCTTGGTCTGCCCAACGTGTTTCTGCTACAACGTTGTGGATGACATAGGTTTGGACGGAAAGAACGGAGAGAGAAAGAGGATCTGGGACGGATGCGTCCTCACTGATTTCACGCTCGTTGCGGGTGGGTTCAACTTCAGAAAGGATAGAACATCGAGGCTGAAACAACGGATATTGCATAAGTTCTCTTATTTTGACGATAAATATGGCGTCTCTGGTTGTACGGGATGCGGAAGATGTATAAATGTATGTCCGGCTGATATCGATTGTACGAGGGTGATAAATCTGTTAAGGAGTGAATCTAAATGAATGAGAGCTTGTATTTACCAAGAATCGCAGTTTTAAAGGATAAAATAGCAGAAACTCCCGACACCGTCACGTTCACGTTTGGATTGCCAGAGGGAGGAAATTTAAATAATATTCCGGGTCAATGCTTACAGCTTACAATTTTCGGTTATGGGGAGGCGCCGATCTCGATCACCTCTTCTCCGACAGAGAAGGATTGTTTTCAGCTCTGTGTAAGAGATGTTGGGAACGTTACAAAAGCTCTTCATAAGTTAGAAATTGGAGACAAGATTGGGGTAAGGGGTCCATGGGGGAATGGTTTTCCCATCGAAGAATTGAAGGGTAAGAATGCGGTCTTCATCGCAGGAGGTCTGGGTTTGGCTCCCTTGAGATCTCTGATTAATTATATCGCGGACAACAGGAGAGACTATGGAAAGGTGTGGATTCTCTCTGGTGCTAGAACACCGAAAGATCACCTCTTCAAGTGGGAATGGGATAGATGGTCAAAGATAGATGGATTTGAGGTCTTAACGACGGTTGATCGGGGGGACGATACTTGGACGGGAAACGTCGGTGTTGTCGGCAGTCTATTATATAAAACGGATATCCAGGTTGAAAATACGATGGTATTTATCTGTGGTCCGCCGATCATGTTCCACTTCGTCACGATGGATCTGGCAAAGCTCGGTTTTAAAGACGATATGATCTTATCTACACTCGAGAGGCATATGAAATGTGGGGTTGGAAAATGCGGACACTGCAACGTTGGTTCAAAGTATGTCTGTATGGACGGGCCGGTATTCACATACGCAGAGATGAAGAAGCAACCCGGAGCCTTATAGGAGTAATCTATGGAGAAAGCAAAAGCAGCAGTGGTGAGATTGACGACGTGCGGAACGTGTCAATTTGAGCTCTTTAAAGAAGATAAGGATCTAAAGGAGACGATGAAATTTTTGGATATCTCTCATCCGGAAAAAGATGGTCTGGAGGAGAGATATGATCTTTTGTTGGTCGAGGGTGGTATCTCAAAGGAAGAAGAAGAATCCCTCTTAAAAGAGGTGAGGGAGAGGGCAAAGACGGTTATGGCAGTGGGCGCATGCGCCTGTTTCGGTGGCATACCATCTCCAGGGGATTTTATTGGAGAAGAGGTCAAATTTGACCCTCCATGGAGATTAAAACCTGTAAAGAGCGCCATAGACGTGGATTACATGATAAGAGGTTGTCCGATAAATACGAGCGAATTTTCCTATTATATCAGATCTGTTCTGATGGATAAGAAACCTTTCAGAAAGCACTATCCTGTCTGTGTCGAATGCAGGATGAATGGAAATCCGTGCCTTTTAGAGAGGGGAGAGCTCTGTTTGGGGCCTTTGACAGAGGCAGGCTGTGGTGCTCCTTGTACAGATAACGGAAAACCGTGTGAAGGTTGCAGGGGACCGTTGGATGACGGAAATTTGAGCTCCACCATCGAGATTATGGATAAGTACGGTCTGGATAAGAAGGATCTCTCAAATAAGTATGATCGGATAGGGAGAACCTGTGCATTCAGCAGGAGTTGGAAACAGATCATCAATTCCCACGGATATGAAAGATCCGTTCAGAACGTAGAAATTAAGAAGATCTATTCCACAAAAACCGTTGAAAGTGCCACGGGTATAGACTTGAACGAGATAATCGATAAATTTTCTCCAAGAGATCTAAAAACGACTGTATTCAACATATTAGAGGAGAGTGAAGATCAGCTCGGTGTTACCGTTCTTCTGCCATCGACGCTTGGTTTTGTCACTTCTTTTGCGGTGGATGAGCCGAAGAAGATGATTATGGACTTTACGAGAGAGATCTATCATAAACTCGGAACGGGTGCAAATTTATTTTATGAGCGGATGAATGGTAAGAATATTCCTGTCATAATAAAGGAGAATGGTGAAGAGATCAGATCCTTCGTGGCAGCATGGTCTAATGGTGAAAAGACATTCATCGCGGAGGTTCCTGCCAGTGGAAAGTATTTAAGGGCGTTAATTGAAAGAGTGAACGCATGAGGATCATTGGAGGACCCTCTTCTCAACTTTTATCTAAAAGAGTCTCTGATCTATTGGGTGTTGAACTGGTTCCTGTAGAATATAAGGTCTTTCCAGACGGGGAGAAGTATTGCAGAATTTCAGCTCCCGTCGAAGGAGAAGAGGTGGCGATCATTCAAAGCACACCGTCCGATTCTGATATCATCTATCTGATGGAGTTGATCGATGCCTGTGAAATGGCAAGAAAAAAGACGGTCTTCATTCCATACTTTGGATATTCGAGGCAGGATAAGATATTTGATGTGGGGGAGCCTATCAGTGCAAGGGCGATCGCGAGATCTATAAGGGCAGACCGAGTATATACGGTGAATATCCACGATAAAGATATTCTAAATTTTTTTCCCTCGCCGGCAGAAGATCTGGATGCAATGCCCCTCCTCGTAAAATATATACAAGAGATGGATCTGAAGGATCCTCTATTCATCGCACCAGATGAAGGATCTTTGGACGCCGTCTCGAACGCCGTCTCAAATGATTTTGATTATGATTTCTTGGAAAAGACGCGGATCTCGGCCGATGATATAGTCATGAAACCGAAAAAGTTTGATATAAAAGGGAGGAGTGCGGTCATATTGGACGATATGATCTCAACCGGTGGTACGGTTATAGGGGCATCTAAAATGCTCAAAGAGGAGGGGGCGATTGATATCTATGCCTTCTGTGTGCATCCCGTTTTGGTGGGATCCACACTCCTAAAATTGTGTCAATCTGGGATAAAAGAGGTAATATCGACGGATACGCTTGAGAAGATAACGAGTCTGGTCTCAGTTGCCCCTTTGATCGCGGAGAAGTTACGGTAACTTTAGTCTTCTTCTGATACATTCCCCAAAGTTGATAACCCCGAAGAATGAAAAAGCTTAAATTTAACCAGATATTGGCAGAGGATTAGTGAACGCCGACATTGTCCATATACTTAATGCCGTAAGATCGCATCAATCTTATTGGAGAGATGCAATTCCCTTGATAGCGAGCGAAAATGTGATGAGCCCTCTGGCAAGAAGCCTCCTCTCATCCGATCTTTCCCATAGATATGCCGAGGGTAAGGTGGGTCAAAGGTTCTATCAGGGCTGTAAGTACATCGATGAGATAGAGGCGAAAACGATAGAAATTGCCAAAGATCTCTTTAAAGCCGAACATGTGAATGTTCAGCCAATATCGGGGGTTAATGCCAACCTGGCCGCTTTTTTTGCTTTTTCCAAGCCAGGGGATAAAATAATTTCGCTTAAGGTCTCCGATGGGGGGCATATAAGTCATGTAAAATATTCTTCTGCCGGTTTAAGGGGCTTGAAAGTTTATCATCACCCTTTTGATGCCAAGAAGATGAATATAGATGAAGAGATGATGGTCGAAGAGATACTGGAGGTTAAACCTAAGATAGTTCTATTCGGGGCGAGTCTCTTTTTGTTCCCTCATCCGGTCAAAGAGGCGGTGGATGCCGCGAGAGAGATCGGCGCAAAGATCGTCTATGATGGTGCCCACGTTCTTGGTTTGATTGCAGGAGGAAAATTTCAAGATCCATTGAGGGAGGGCGCGGACATCTTGACGGCATCGACGCACAAAACCTTTCCTGGCCCCCAAGGAGGCATAATCTTCTGTAAAAAAGAGCTTGCCAGAGAGATAGATTCAGCAGTTTTTCCTGGCACCGTCAGCAATCATCACCTGCACCATCTGGCTGCCTTCGGGATCACGTTGGCGGAGATGAAGGCATTTGGGCAGGAATACGCCGAACAGATCATAAAAAATGCCAAGCATATAGCAAAGGTTTTATATAAGATGGGTTTCAACGCCCTCTGCAAGCGATATGATTTTACTGAGTCGCATCAGATAGTAATAGATGTGGCGGATCTTGGTGGTGGAAAAGAGGTGGCAGTTCGGCTTGAAGATGCTAGCATAATTCTAAATGGTAATTTACTTCCGTTAGATAGTGATATGGATGCAGATAAGCCCTCTGGGATACGAATTGGTACCCAGGAGTTGACTCGCATTGGAATGAAGGAGGAAGAGATGAAAGAGGTAGCGGAATTTTTGGAGAGGGTTTTATTAAAAGAGGAGCCACCGGAGAGAGTCAAGAAGGATGCGGTGGAGATGAAGAAGAGGTATCAACACGTTCACTATTGCTTTGATACGGGTGGAGCATATGATTTTTCTTGCAATATTTCAAATATATTATTAAAAGGGGCGTTCATCGATTGCGAATGATAGTATTTGACTTGGATGGTACACTTATAGATGGAGAGGTGATCGATGAGGTCGCCAAGGCCGTTGGTAAGGGGGAAAAAGTATCTGTAATTACGAGAGATGCGATGAAGGGAGAGATAAATTACGACGCGGCTTTGAAGAAGAGAGTTGAGATGTTAAAGGGATTGAAAGAAGAAGAGATGAGAAGGGCGTTTATGAATATCCCCTTGATGAATGGTGCAAGGGAACTCATCTCCGAGGCAAAAAGCGCGGGCTATAAGATTGCAATAATAACTGGAAGCTTTAAAGACTCGGCAGAATATTTCGGAGATCTCTTAGGGGCAGATTACGTCATATCCAACGAACTATCCATGAAAGACGGCATTGCCACAGGACGAGTTAAAACCCCGATCGTGGGTAAGTCAAAGAGCTTGGTATTTGAAAGACTGTGTGAGAAGGAAGGGATAGACCCGGAAGATTGCATCGTCATCGGAGACGGTGCAAACGATCTCGAGTTGTTTGAGATAGCTGGTCGATCAATCGCCTTTAATTCTACGACTATTCTGCATAAGGCCGCGGATATAATCATCAGGGGCAAAGACCTCTCTAAAGCGATCCCCTTTTTAAAAGGGGAACAAGAAGAGATCCTGGATAACCTGATAAGGCGGAAGAAAATATTGGTCATAGAGGTGGAAACCTTTAGGCAAAAGAGAGACGAGCTGAACTCCGAGGCGGGCAAATATGCAAAAAGAAGAGATGAGCTGAATAAAAAAACGAACGAGTTTATAAAGAAGTCAAGAGACTACAAGCGGGAGAGAGATGCGGGTAACAAAGTATTGAGGGAGTGTAAGAAGAAGAGAAGCGACTTAAATAAGCGGTTAAAGCTTATCCACAAAAAGATAGAAGATCTGAAAGCTACGGGAAATATTGGGGGAAAAGATCTAAATCAACTGAAGGTAGAGATAGATAAACTTGGGTTTGAGCAGCAGACCCGAGTTTTGACGATTGAGAAAGAACGAGATCTGGTCAGAAAGATATATGACATGGAAGAGGAATATAATCATAAAAAAGGTGAGATAGAGGAAAATGAGGAACTAAGACGCCTTTTAAGAGAAGCCAAAGATCTTAAAGAAAAAAATGCCATTTGCCGCAAGAGTTTATCTAAATATTCGGATTCGGCACAGGAGAGCCACAATAAAATGATGACTTCCTTTAAAGAAGCGGATAAAACCAGAGCAGAGGCCGATCTGTTGCATAAAAAGTTTATGCAGTCACAAAAAGATGCAGATTTCTATCATCACAAATTTATAAACACCGATAGAGACTTAAGAGATCTCGAAAATATTTTAAACTCGCTTCGTAGAAAGGGGCGAGATGCAAAGAAAGCAAGGGGCGAGCGAAGGATGAGTAAGGTTGCAGAGGAGGTATATAGCAGTTTTAAGAAGGGTGAGAAGATCACGACGAAAGATCTACTCCTCTTCCAGAGAGGACAGTTGAATTAGGATGAGTATCGCCGTTCTCTGCATCGATAGGGATGATGACATAGGGCGGAAGACGGGGATGAAGACCCCTATTATTGGCAGAGGGAACAATTTGGAAGTGGCCGAGAAATTGGGACTCGCTGATCCAGGGGAATCGGACTTAAATGCTATATATGAGGGCGTTAGGCTTTACGATGAATTAAAGAGAGCGGGAAAAGATGTAGAAGTAATAACGCTATCTGGGGATCAAGAGGTCGGTTATATATCCGATGAAATAATAAAGAACCAGTTGGAGTTCATATTGGATGAATACGGATTTGATAGCGTCATCTTGGTGTCAGATGGGGCAGAAGACGAATTCATACTGCCGATCGTTGAATCGAGGGTCAAGGTCGATTCCATCCGAAGAGTCGTCATCAAACAGAGTGAAAATATAGAGAGCGCTTATTATCTTCTAAAAGAGGTTTTTAGCAATCCAAAAGTTTCCAAAAGGTTTTTGGTGCCGATAGGGCTGGTATTCTTGATGTATGGGGTATCTCTTTTTATCGGCGCTCAACGAAGTGTAGTTGCTACCATACTAACTGTTCTCGCCGTGTATATTCTTATAGTAAGCCTTGGGTGGGGAGACCCCATGGAAAGATTTGCGGGATCCGTGAAAGAGTCTCTTTTGGAAGGAAGGGCATCCTTCATCATGTATATAGTTGGCATTATGTTGGTCGTGATTGGGATTATACAGGGGCTAACGGGATGCCTTGGTGCAACGGAAGGCTATTTGACCGCTATAATGCTCTTTATAAATGAGTCGGTCTGGTGGTTCGTCGTTGCAAGTATTTTTTTAATCATAGGAAGTATCCTAGATAGTTATTTTAAGGAGGGCAAGTATGGAAGAAAACTCGTCTTTCCCTTCTTTACCTTGGCAACTGGTATAATATTGTGGGGGACAAGCTCTTATGTGGTCTCCATAGAAAATGCAGGTTTAGGTGCAATCAGAAATCTACTCTTTTCCATGATAGGAGGAGTACTGATGGCGGTGATAGGTATTTGGATCACAAAGAGGCTACCGGTCCGAGCCCGATTATAAGATGCGAGATATCTCATGATACCATAGATCTATTCTGTCGTACTCTCCTGTCATGGTGGCTATCTTCACTGCAAGGATATGCCAGCAATCCTTATCTTCTCTTGAAGTTTTGAATAAGAAGTCCATACAGTTACAATAATCCTCCACGACTATATGTTCTTCCGTGCTAACCACAATATAAAAATCGTTGTATCTCTTTATTCTTCTCTCCTTGACTGCATCTACCGCTCTTCTTCCCCTCTCACCATATTTTTTCTCGAAGAGAATTTTGATCTCTTCATCTATCTTTCTTCTCTTCCCAAGCATCTCCCATGGGTCATCCATCGTCTCTTTCTTTTATCTTCTCTTATAGTATGGCTCTCTTCTTTTAACAGCCTCTTTTATGCATCTTTCTATCTCTTTATCAGAGGAGCCATCTCTTATCTTGACCAGATTATCATTTCTCAGAAGACAGGGTTTTAAAAATCCATCCGCGGTGAGCCTCAATCGGGAACAGGCCGCGCAGAACGCGGTGTTATCAACAGGCTTAACCGTCTCGATCTCCACTCCTCTATAAAGGTATCTTCTCCTATTCTGTGTTCTCCTAATCCCAATAAGCTTCGCATTTTCCATTAGAAAGCCTTCTGTCTCATTCGTATTCACCTTATTTGGAAAGGATCCATTTAGATCTATCAGTTCGATCAATTGTAAGATTACCTTATCTTGAAGCGCATTCTTTCTTATATAATCTACAAAATCGCCTATCTCATCTCGATTTATCTCAAGTAATACCATGTTTATCTTAACCGGCGTTAAATCTGCTTCAACAGCCTCTTTCAATCCTTCTTTTACCTTTGAAAGGATGTTTGGGCTGCTTCTCGTTATTTTGGAGTATCTATCTCTCTTTAACGTGTCAATGCTTATATTTATCCTATCTAACCCGGCTTCCTTCAAATCTTGTGCCTTTTCGGCCAAAAAAACTCCGTTGGTGGTCATAGAGATCTCATCAAAACCTTTGAGGGAGCTTATCATCTCTACGCAATCCTCTCGGATCAACGGCTCTCCTCCGCTTATCTTCATCTTTTTAACGCCTAATCTATTAAATACTCTACATATCCTTGTCATAGCCCCCACAGAAAGCTCCTCTTTTCCTTCTAAGGGCTGTCCATCATTATGACAGTATATACAGTTCAAATTGCATCTCTTGGTGATGGATGCCCTCAAACTTCTTATCTCCCTTCCATATCGGTCGATCAGCATCTCTTGTGATGACTCTTGCTGATTTTTATATAAGGGTATCGGCACGTGAAAATCTCCGATTTTCACATGCCAAAAATAGAAGATTTTTTAGCACTGTGCACGAAATCGAAGATTTCGTCGCATGGCACAAAGGTATAAGTATGAGTTTTATTTTTATGAATTGAGTACTTGCATGAAGCGGGGTGGGGTAGCTAGGAAATCCCGACGGGCTCATAACCCGTAGATCAGTGGTTCAAATCCACTCCCCGCTATATTCTCAATCAATCAGCTCTTTGAGATATATCTTATAATCTCCAAGTTTTCCTCCGTAATTGCCCGCGGATATCTTCAAGAGGCCTTCTTCTCCCTCTACCGAATATATTGCTCTTCTCATCGCTTCTTTAACGCTTTTTTCTGTGATGCCATTTATCACAATCTCTGGAATTGATCTGACGCCGTTTGGAACACTGCTCTCTATTCTATTCTTCAGTGTCGGACAGAATGGATAATTGGTGGGAGGACCTATCGGCGGATAATTCTCCGCAGCCGATCCGCTTGGGCAGACATAAAAAGGCGTTATGACCCCATCTAACTCTTTTATGGACTCAACAGATGTTAAAGCTGTATTCCATCCAGATTTGACGGAGTCACAAAAATACCAGAGATTTCCACCTGCTACCCCTCTTCCACATCTGATATAGCGATCTATCTTAAAATCGTAGCCCATCATCAATGGAATATTGATAATATCCCTCCCATATTCTTTAGAAAAGTATTCATGGCCGCCTCCACACCTTCCCACCATCTCTTCCGTATCTATCTCTATGTAGTCAATCGCGTTATCTCTTCCTCTCCAGTCAAATATTCTCATAAAGGGAACGGATAGGATATCCTGCCTTAGTCTTATGGAAACCTCCCAAAAGAAATCTTTTACCTGCTCTTCTAATCCCTTATTAGCCCCATAACTCTTCCAGAACTGTAAGATTACCCCCTCGTTTCCATCAGGGGTTTCGTCTCCCTCGATCCATCGTTCTATCCCTGCCTCTACCCTCCCAACGACTGTGGATGGAGTAGAGGTTGCCCGATAAGCGGCTAATCTGAGGGGGTCTCTTTCAATAAAAAAGTCTTTCTTATCTTTTTCTTCTATCTCTACCTCTTTAGTCACAAGAATTCTGATAAAAAGTCCTGTAAATGCCTCAGCGTACGTATCTTCTATCTCTATCTCCTTTAAAAAGATGCTAATTTCAATCACCTCATCGATCGGCTTTCATCGACTTTTTACATCCAGATCGGTCAAATATTCTTTGTATTTTGCCAACATAGACAATACGTGTGCCGCCTTTTCCGGAGTCCTATAGACTGGAATTCCATTTTCTTCGAGAGTTTTAACACTTTCTGACTCTCTGCCTTCAAAGAAGGATAGAACGATCAATGGTTTTCCGTATCCCCTCAATCTTATAAAATCTTTCATAAATTCTCTCTCCATCTCTTCTGTGAACTGTAAAACGTTCTCCGTGTAATCCTTATATTGCGTCGTTCGAGAGAAGGCGGAGGTAAATATCGGAGTGAATATTGGGATCATACAGATGACCGCATCGATCCCATCGTCCCGCAATAGGAGTTCGGTCGTTTCTATGAATATCTCCCAGCTTCCATATATACCCGCAGATGTGATATCTATTGGATTCCTCCTGCTCCAGAAAGGCGGTAGGAGATTATCCAACTTCTCCATAGCATCCTTTGATAATTCAGGAAATTTTAATCCATGTCTGGCGCAGGAATCAGATGCCAGGACGGCTATACCTCCCCATGCGCTCACCATACCTACTCTTCTTCCCTTTGGAAGAGGAAGCAAGGCGAAACCCTTTGCAAGATCGATCAGATCCTCTCCATCGAATGCCCTTATCACCCCTGTCTGTTTGAAAGCCGCTTCGTAGATCGGAGCAGACCCCGCCATCGAACCCGTATGGGAACTTGCGGCCTTCGCACCCTCCTCTGTAATTCCTCCCTTTAGAATAACAAGTGGTTTATTCCCCGTCGCCTCATTTGCAACCTTTAAGAACTTTCTCCCGTCTCTTAATCCCTCAATGAATACCAATATCACCTCTGTCTTCGGGTCTTGTGCGAAATACTCGATGAAATCTTCCGCATGCAGATCCGCTTCGTTTCCGCTGCTCGCAAATTTGTTGAATCCGACACCCTGGTCCGATGCGAGAGCCATCGTCAAAGATCCGAGCGTACCGCTCTGCGATACGATAGACACCTTTCCCTCTTTTGGGATGAGCATGTTCATCAGCGCATACAATTTGATATCTGAGTTAGCCATTCCCATACAATTTGGTCCAACGATCCTCATTCCACCATCATTCGCTATCTTTACCGCCTCCCTCTCTAACGCCCTTCCCTCGCCCCCTGCTTCTCCAAATCCGGAAGATATTATCACCCCAAATTTCACTCCCTTCTCAACACATTCTCTTAAGACATCTTTCACGGAGGATGCAGGAACGCAGATAACTGCCAGGTCTATCTTACGCGGTACATCCTTTACATTCTTATATGCTCTAAATCCAAATATCTCCTCTTCCCTCTGATTTATTGGATATATCTCCCCCTTAAATCCGCCCGATACTATGCTGAGAAGCGTCATCCCACCGACCTTTGCAGGATTGTTCGAGGCGCCGATCACTGCGACGCCCTCTGGATTGAATAATAGATTTAAATTCGATCTCATGGTATTCCTCTTCTCTATGTGATGCCACGCGTGGAGATAAAATTTTTGGTCGCATCTCATCTGACCTGGTGATCATCCGAATTCTTTTTATTATCTAAAATAGCAGAGAGGATTAGAAAGAAAGGTGAATTAAAGATGAAGCTATTTGGCATTATAGGAAATCCCGTAGAACATTCCTTGTCTCCGGTAATGCAGAATGAGGCGTTCAAATATCTCAATATAGATGCCTGCTACTTAAAATTCAAGGTGGAAGAGGCAAAGCTCAGGTACGCGATTCTCGGTGCAGAAAGTCTCGGATTCTCCGGATTAAATGTTACCGTTCCGCACAAAGAAAAAGCACTAAAATACGTCGAGCCGGATGAACTCGCGGGAGAAGTTGGGGCGGTGAATACGATATATTTTAAGAAGGGGGTAAAGGGATTTAATACAGATGCTATGGGCGCAAAAATGGCATTGGAAGGTGTAACGGATATAAAAGGAAAGAGAATCCTCATATTTGGCGCGGGTGGTGCTGCCAAAGCCATCTCTTATGGGCTCTCAAGATATTCTGATACTGATATATTGATAGCAAACAGGACATTTAGCGAAGGACTGAAATTAGCGAATAAAATCGGGGGAGAGGCAATAAGGTTGGGTGATATTTTCAGAGAGATCAAATCTGTCGATATATTGATAAATGCAACTACGGTGGGTTTAAATGAGGATAGATCGCTCATATATTCAAAGAACCTTCATAAAGATATGGTCGTCTTCGACATTGTCTATTCTCCTTTGAAGACTTGTCTGTTGAAAGAGGCAGAAAAAGCGGGCGCAAAAACGATAGACGGGTTGAAGATGCTCGTTTATCAGGGGGCAGCGTCGTTCGAGATTTGGACAGGAGTTAAGGCGCCCGTGAAGGTGATGGAAAGGGCCGTTAGGCATGCAGTAGAGAGGGGGTAAAAAGAGATATTCAGATGAAAAAGATGGGAAAAAAGATTCTGATCGTTGGCGGGGCAGGCGGTATGGGGCTTTTCTTGGCAAAATTTCTCCAAAAGGATTTTGAAGTGTCCATATACGACATAAATCCGGAGGGTAGAAGGATCTCCGATGAGATCGGTGTGAATTTTTCGGATGAGGATGAGGATGAATAGAAGATTTTGACATCGTGATCGTATCCGTTCCAATCGATATTGCTCCAAAGGTCATCGGTGAGGTGAGTGGAAGGATGAGGGAAAACGCCCTTCTTATGGACACCACATCCATAAAAAAAGGAGTGGTTGAGGTGATGCGTAATGTGAAGGGAAAGAGTATAGCCACGATCGCCGCACATCCTCTCTTTGCCCCAACGTTTCCGGAGTTGAAGGGACAGATGGTCATCTTGATCCCCGTTGAAGAGAGGGGATGGCTTTCGAGAGTGAAGAATTTTTTAGAGAGCAAAGGTGCACACGTCGAGATAAGCGATACGGAAGAGCACGACAGGATGATGTCTGTGATTCAGGCTTTGACCCACTTCTCGAATATCTCTCTCGGTGCAACACTCAAAGAACTCGATTTCGATTTGAGGAGATCTAAGAGATTTACAAGCCCGGTATATGAGGTGATGCTCGATATGGTCGGGAGGATACTTGCACAAAACCCACACCTCTACGCATCCATACAGAAAAATCCCTATGCCAAGGTTGTCAGGGAAAAATTTATAGAGACCTGTAAGAGATTAAATGATGCGATCGAGCGAGAAGAGACGGATTATTTCGTCAATGAGATGAGAGAAGCGGCAAAACACTTCGGCGACCCTGAGAGATCCCTTAAAATTTCTGAAAAGCTTTTGAGAGGCAAAAATTACGAATTAGAGAAGATCGATGTGGGGGACGAGGTTGCATTCGAGCATCTATACTCAAAGAAGATACATCACGGAACAGTCGAGAAGATCTCTCCACTGGAGGTCATCTTGAGGAAAGATGAAAGCAAGAGGAGGATAAAGCTTAAACCAGAAAATATAAGACTTTTAACGACCTCTGAGCTTAAAAGATGGAAGATGGAGAATTTAGGGTGCTATGAGAGGGACATATCCGTCCACTTTGAAAATTTTGATGAGATCGTGCCGGATATAATATGTGAAATAATGATGGGATGCGGAGCTATAAAGGCAGAACTGATCGATACATACAAAGAGAGAAAAAGTTTTACGTTCAGAATTCACATAATTGAAGACAGCGAGATCGAGGCGAGGATAAAAAAAATTTTGATGGGTGTGGGCGGGAAGATCCGCTGATAGATTCAGGCACCATTTAGTACGAAATATTTAAATGAGATGCAACAAATTCATAAGATCGTTACGATTTTGTAGATACTATTTCCTGCTCTTTACGCGCAAATAGAAGTGGATATACTATGTCGCTCGTACAGCAAGGAATCCAAACCGCAAAGAACAAAAATATGAAGATAACAATAATTTGAATCCAACTCACTGTTTCGCCTATTGCCATGATAACATGAAATAGCGATGCCCATGTGCTTATCATTACATGTCCATAATGCGGGAATTTGGTTATCCATTTTTGATAACCGATAAAAATGCCGAGCAGAGCTGCGGGATTTGTTAGCAACGGTTTCTCGATAAAACCTATGTGAATACCCCTATTTGGCAGATCAATTAAGGCTTCACCTAAATATGGAATAATTGAATCACTTAGTGTTGCTATGCCAATTGAACCAGTATAACCAATCAAAATTGCCAACCAAATTTTCCTCTTTCCATACTTCATATATATCGCTGTGGTTACAAGCGCACTCAACAAAACATGAGTTGGATGCAAGAGATAAAAGATATTCTGTGAGATAGGAGAAATTTTGGGGAAGAGATTGCCAAAGACTATTACAACCATGATGATTATTCCCGTAAGAGCCCCAAAGGCGGTAAAGGGGGAGTGCCTTTTAAGTTCTTTTGCTATCAGTTTAATCATTTTCTCTCTTTTATTTTTTATTCTTTCCGATGTGAGCACTTATACGTAAATCAGAGAGTTAATGAAAATAAAAAGGAGGAATGGCTACATTCCAATCAGTTCAAAAATCGGAGATAGAACTGGATACAGATATCCAACTGTCTTGAGCATACATCCCAACAAGTCTAAGCCCATATCATTTCCCCCCATAAATGCTATCTATTGCCTTTGATATCTGTTCGTAGTATCCTTCGGCGTATCCGTCGATCCATCCGTCCGTGATGATTACGTTCATTCCGTCATATTCAAATTCTGTTCTATACTTCCTG
>CABGHG010000007.1 GCA_902158735.1 Candidatus Methanolliviera sp. GoM_oil | reverse complement strand
CAGAATCAACAATTGGTACGATACAAAATTTACGAGCGTATATAGATAGGTATTTACTTTTATCAGGAACCTTACGCACGTCAAATTTGACTATATCCTTGATATGTTCGTGTGTTCTCTCACAATCACCTCTTTTTCTGTAAGTTTCGTCAAAATAGGGATTACAAAGATTCACATCTCTCAAATACATTTCTACCTGTTCTTCTCTTCCGTGTTCATACAGAAACCTCAACTTTTCATCCAATTCCATATGGATTGAACCACCATCTTTCCAGAGTTTATTGACCCAATGGTCAATTCTATCCATATTCGCCTCTTCATGGAGAACCGATCCGAATCTTGGATTGATATAGGGATGTGCGGCTAGATGATACCATATATCAGCATGGTTTTTAAACGAATCATATCCTCCATCGAGAAGAAGGCTATCAATCTGTGGTTGTAGCTCTTTTACCTCTTCGATAAGAGGAAGCAGTAATGGAGAATCATTTGCGTTCCCTTCGGTAAATATGAAATATAGAGGATATCTTCCATAATGGAAAATATGGGCTTTATACATTTTTGTTCGATAATGGGGGTTAAAATTGGCATATTTATCGTAACGGGAAGTCCTCAAAAATCGAAGATTTTTGAGATACGGAAATCTTTGATTTCCGATTACTTCTATAGGTGTAGAATCAACAATCCCAATAGAGGATTCTACCATTTCTACGATCATCTTTCCCACGATACGCATAATGTTTTCGAATCCTTCTTCTCCAATTCGATATTTAACAAAATGCTGGAGAGTTTTAGGAGACGGAAGCTTGAATTTGCCTCCAATTTCTGGAATATCCAAGCTTATGCACTCTTCGGCTGTAAGGGATGATATGATCTTCTCATACGATAGTCTGCGAAAACACTTGATAATGGCAAGTTTTATCATAAGTTCTGGATCATATCGATAGTGCTATTCCTTATCGCTATAATGGTGTTCTTTCACATATTTCACTATAGATGAAATATCTAGATGTGAAATATATTCACAGATTGACTCTCCTTTTAGAACGAAAATACCAGAATTTACTCTATAATCTACTTTAATTTCAGAATCCATGAGGAGATTATTTAACGATATATTAAATTTATTATCGTAAGAGATCGTAAAGTTATTGGGTGTTCTATCAATTTTCCACTGAGATCATTGCTTATCTTCTTTGAAGAAAAATACAGTTTATTTCAAAATATATAATTTCATCTTCCAATGAGTTGACAGCCCCATTATAATCAAAACTTCGAAAAATAGTACGATCTGTTCTTATTTCCGAATGCCGAAAAATATCGATAGCTTTTTATGTTATGATTCTAATTTGAAAGCCTCATAGGTGTTATCTATGAAAGAGATTGTCCTATCTGGTTCGAGGGTTTATCTGATCGGCAAAGAAGATGGAAGGTTCGAGGGCAGATGGAATGGGATTTGGAATCTACCATTGAAGATAGCGGATGGTGTGAACTTTGGAATCGGTGAGAAAGGTTCGATCCACTGGATGCCGGATTTTTGCAGGAAATCTGTCTATGATTTCGATGCTAAAAGGCGATATGAAATCGAAGACTTAGGCATCGATCAGCTCGTTTTTGTCCCAAGGATTCAGAGAGGAGTTTTTTGGGTCTTCGATATTAAAAACTTGAAGAATGTGAAGAGGAGATTTGATCTTGTCGTAAACCCGATTACAAATCTCATGTGGGAGACGAAGCAGACCGGGGAGGCATGGAAGGAGAAGAAATATTTTGCAGTTTACGATGATTCAAGAGGAATGATGCTCGTGCGCCATCACAAGAAGCCGAACTGGATGACCCTGTTTGGTTCAGATCTAAAACCAGCGCATATACGCTTCGATATAGATAGGATTCAATATCCGATCGAAAATAAGATTCCTGATCCATCCTTTCACTGCAAGGGGAGTTCTGTTTTATCCTATGAGATCGAACTCGATGCGAATGAGACAAAAAAGGTCGAATTTGTGCTCGTTGGTGGGAATGCATCGCTTCAGTTTTTACTGGATGAATATGAATATATGATAAAGAGCGCAGAGAATTTATACAAAAAAACAAATGAATCCTATTATACATACCTCAATAATACACTGAGCATTGGATCAAATGTTGAGAAGATCGATGATGCGTTCAGAAATTCTAAGATCAGCATAGAACTGTTGAAGCACTACCAACGGGGTTATGGCTTGGGATTTATGGCGGGATTACCCCACTTTCCGATATACTTCGGAAGAGATATTGCCTGGACGGTCTTTGGATCCAATTGTATCGGAGATTTTTACACTTCAAGGAGTTCTCTTGCATTACTTGCGAGGTTTCAGGCGAAGGAGGACGGAGAAGATTCAACAAAGGTTCCCTTTTATAAGGGGGAGATCCCTCACGAGATCAGAACCGATGGAACGATATATTTCTATAGCATCGATGCGACGCCGTTGTTTGTCATCGCGTTATATGATTATTACAATTGGTCCGGGGACATCCTATTCTTAAGATATCTCTACGATAACATGAGAAGGGCATTGGATTGGTGTTTGAATGCAGATAGGGATATGGATGGATTGATAGAGCATGGACCTGAGGGGTTTCTTCCAGATATAACCTGGATGGACTCTTATTTTAGGGGGAAATCTGGGGTCGATGTTCAAGCGATCTTCAGCGATGCATTCAGGTGTGGATCTGAGATCACAGAGATGTTCGGCGATGAAAGATCGAAAGTTTACAGAAGACGGTATGAAGAACTAAAAAAACTGATTGTTGAGCGATATTGGGATGAATCATCTGGATTTTTATATGACACAATACAGCCGAACAGGGAAGCAAAAAAGGATATAACAACAAATGCGGTCGTTCCACTCTTTTTTAAACTTCTCGATAGTGAAAAATCAGATAGAATTCTCTCAAGATTGGAATCGGATGAGTTCTTAACCAAATGGGGAATCAGGACGAGATCAAAGAGGGATCCTGAATATGATGGAAAAAGCTACCAGAAGGGGGGTGTTTGGCCGCTCAATACGGGTTGGGTCGCATATTCGGAGTTTGCCCATGGTAAATTTGAAGAAGGAGTTTCGAGGATACTTCAAATGGCAGAGATGCAGAAGTTTAGCCCTATCTACTTTAAAGAAGTTTTATCAGGAGATGAACATCCAAAATCTTCGGAAATAGGGTATCATGGGGGATGTTTCATACAGGCATGGTCTGCTGCGATATATCTTTATACGATCGTTCATGGCCTTCTTGGAATAGACCCAAAGAATAGGATAATATGCCCTTATATTCCTGAGAATTGGAAGAATATCTCATTTAAAGGGCTTAGAATTGGCGAAAGCCTTTTATCTCTTAAAATAATAAAAAACGAGGGAGAGATATTGATGAAGATAAAAAATGAAGGAAAAGAGATCGATTTAAATCTTGGAGTTGTCGTTCCGAGGATCATCGATCATCTTGATTTAACAAAGGAGATTATAAGGGAGAAATACACAAAGGTATCGACGAGATTGAGATTGGGCAAAGGAGAACGTAAGAAAATTTCATTGAAGGGATAATATGAAGGTATTTATTACGTCTTCAGCAGAGAAGCCGATAAATTTCAGTCTATACGGAGGAACAGAGGATGCGGTGGGAAATTTGGCAACAGCGATCACTAAATTTGATAAGGTGGAAGAAGTCAGCGTTTCCTGCTGCAAAGGATCAATTTTACCAAAAAATCCAAAAATAAGGATAATAGAGACCGTTTATCCATCCAAAGATCCATATCACGATTGGTTTGCGAAGGAGAAGGAAGCTTACCGCATTTTTGAGCCTTATCTGAAGGATTACGGTATAATATGCGATAATCTCGGATCCCAGTTGATCTATACGTATAAAATGAAGCATCCAGAGGCAAAGATATGCCATCTATTTCATGGACCCTGCCCCTGGAAGGAACCGCCATTGATAGATGGAGATCTACACTTTATCTGTGCATCCAGGCTTCAGGCGATGGATATATCGCATCATCTGGATGTATCCTGTGAAGTAATCCACCATGGCATAAATACCGATTTATACCCGTTCAAGGAGGAAAAAGGAGATCGCTATCTCTCTTTAAATCGGATCTGCGATGAAAAGGGGATATTAGAATTTATCAACGTGATGAGGAATACGGATTCAAAGGGAGACACCTGTGGAGAGGATTACTTTATCGCAAGCCAAGAATACGTTCAGAAAGTGAGATCACGGTGTGATGGTTCTCAGATAAAATATTATGGCACGGTATCCTATGAAGACAAGGTCAGATTCTTTCAAGGTGCAAAGGCAACCATATCACTCCCGATGTATCCTTTTATGGAGATATTCGGGCTACATGCATCTGAATCGATGAGTTGTGGAACGCCTGTAATTGGATTAAGAAATGGCGGTTTGATCGATCAGATAGAGGATGGAAAAACCGGATTTTTATGTGATACGCTTGATGAGGTTGAAGAGGTCATAAGATCAAATAAGATAGAAGAGATCGACCCTTATGAATGCAGGAGAAGGGTTAAGGAAAATTTTTCTATAGAGGTGATGGCTAAGGGATATTTGGAATTCTTTAAGGAGATGCTCGATGAGTAATAATGGAACGATATACAGCAAGAGAAAGGGCATAACGCCATTTCATGTTCATCCTTTGAAGGAATACGCAAAGATCGTCGGCGAGGATAAGATCGAAGCGTTAAAAGAGTTGAGCGAAGAGTTGCAGGGGATAAAGATGCTTGAGTTGAGCTCGACTCGTTATGGCGGTGGTGTTGCAGAGATGCTCAATTCATCCGTTCCATTTTTAAATATGATCGGAATAAAAGACGATTGGAATGTGATAAGAGGTAATAAAAAGTTCTTTGAGGTTACAAAATCCCTTCATAATCTATTACAAGGTAAGAAAGATCTTCTCACTGAAGAGATGGTGAATACCTATAATTCGTGCATAAAAGAGAACATTGAAGCAAATATCATCGATGAGGATTACGACGTTGTATTTGTGCATGATCCCCAACCGCTTGCACTTGCAAGAGAACTTCGCAAGCCTGATCAGAAATGGTTCTGGAGATGTCACATCGATATAGATGAGGATGCCTTCACAAGAAATAAAAGATTATGGGATTTCATCTCCTATTGGGCTGATTCCTTCGATGCGGTCATATTTTCTGCTGCGTATTTCGTGGTATCCAGATGGCCTCTGCCGAAGTTCATCATACCGCCATTCATTGACCCATTATCAGATAAGAACGTTGAATTGAGAGAAGAGAAGATCGAGAAGACACTGGAAAAATATGATATAAATCGAGATAAGCCGATTATATCTCAAATCGGTAGATTTGATCGGTGGAAAGATCCAGTTGGTGCTATATCAATATATAAAGAAGTGAAGCGGAGAGAAGACTGTCAGCTTATCATTGCAGGTGGTATGGCTTCGGACGATCCAGAAGGCGAAGGAGTATTAAAAGAGGTAAAAAGAAAAGCAAAAGGAGACGATGATATTCATATTCTTGTTCTTCCCAATCTCAGCAATTTTGAGATAAATGCAATTCAGCGAGGATCTGACGTAATCATGCAAAACTCGATAAAGGAGGGGTTTGGACTTACCGTGACCGAGGCGCTATGGAAAGGCAAACCGGTGATAACAAGACCTGTTGGAGGGATAATGCTCCAAATAAGAGATGGAATAAATGGATTTTTGATATCCGATGCGAAGGAAGGTGCCGATAAGATAATATATCTCTTGAGAAATCCAAATAAGCAAGAATTAATGGGAAAAAAGGGAAAGCGATATATAAAGGATCATTTCTTACTCCCTGATAGAATACATGATCTTCTTCTTGCGATAAAAATAATCAATCAATACAAAATTCCGATTGAGAGCATTATCAGCTTCCATCCATGGTTTAAGTTGAGTAAGAGGGTATGGTAGATAGGTTAGTTCTACCACCTCTTCACCTGTAACTTCTCCGTTCTTCAAAACTTACTAAAACCTAATTCTGGTTTTATGTTTGATTCCTGATTCATCGGAGGTAGTTTCACTTTCACGTTCTCATTATCTAAATATGAGATGAGAAAGCCAGAGCCTCCTTCTCCAACAGGCGTTTAACGTGTCCGGCGAACTGACGGCCACGGTTTGTAAGATATCGCAACGAAATAACTAACTTGGTTTTCGTCAGCTAGGTTGTATTATCTCACAATCACCTATATGTTTTTACGCCTATTTATATCTTTTTGTGTAGCTGTTAAAAACCCTTTCATTGGCGTTCCCAATCCTTTGGAGATCTCCGCAAATTTCTTTGCGTCATCATACTTTACTCTTTATTTTCGATGAAGATCTCCGCCATCTTCAAAATATTTTTTGAGTTGTCGTAGCTTAATCTTTCCAGCGCCTCCGTGTATGGAAGCCAAACATAATCTTTGTGTTCGAAGGAAAGTTTAACTTCTTTTTTTTCGGTTTTGGAGAGATAAAACACGACCTCCTTATATACCAGTTTGTCCCTTTTCCTAAAATTATAGTTTATTTCCTTCCTAAAACCATCTACGAATTCCAAATTTTTAATTCCGGTTTCTTCTTTTATCTCTCTTATAGCAGCCTTAATCTCACTCTCTTTTTTTTCAATATGGCCTTTCGGAAAATCCCAATGACCTACCGGATGATATAGAAGCAGATAGTATCTTTCTTTTCCCTCTTCCCTAAAGATTATTGCCCCAGCAGATCTCTCTCTATTCAAATCTCCTCCTTCATCCAGAAAAATGTATGGGTTAACAGTATTTAGTTTTTTCCACCTCGCAAATCTTCGATTTTTGAGGACTTTAGCATGGAGATCATGCCAGCTGGCAAGGCAGTAAGAACCAAAGATTTTTATGGAGAGAACAGGCAGGTTTAAAAAAAATGAAATTCGTTGGCATAGATGTTGGTGGCACAAATACAGACGCCGTCGGGATAGAAGATGGAAAGATAAGTTATGTAAAGATGCCAAACGAGAGGGAAAGCGTCGTCAAGTCCCTAAAAAAGATCGGTAGAGGCGCGAATAGAATCGTGGTAAGTTCTTCTATTCCTTTAAATATTTTATATGAAGGAAAAGGAGGAGCCACGAAGATCATTCTTATCCCGGGGCCTGGTTTAGATTTCTCTTATCTTGGAAGCACCGTGAAAGGATATGTGAATCACAGGGGAGACATCGTCGAAGAGATCGATTTAGATGAGCTAAGAGAAGAACTAAGAGATAAAAAGGATAACCTTGCCATAATAGGAAAGTTCTCCAATAGAAACCCTTCATTGGAGAAAAAAATTTATGAAGAGGCATTAAATTTATATAAAGATTCTGAGATCGCCTTAGGCAAGGATGTCCAAGGTCTTGGTTTTCCAAGAAGGGTTGGAACTACGATCTTAAATGCAAAGATTAAAAGATCGGTTTATTCACTTACAAAGGAGATAAGAGCTGTTTCATCGTCCTTTTTTTATTTTAAGGGGGACGGGGGAATAATTCCTGATTTTGTCGCCCTTGAAAATCCAATGGAACTCGTAAATTCAAGTCCGGCGACCGCGGCATTGGGATCCTATTATCTGACGGGAGAAGATGGACTCGTGGTAGATATAGGCGGAACGACGACCGATTTTGTGGAGATCGTCAATGGAAAACCCAGAATTTCTGACTACATAACGCTCTTTGGACATGAAACCCTCGTAAGAAGCGCGGAAGCATGGGCGATCCCGGTAGGGGGCGACTCTTTAGTATGCTTCTCTGAAGATCCTCTGAGGATCGGGCCGGAGAGGAGGGAAAACGCGGTTGCATTCGGCGGAAGATACCTCACACCCACAGACGCATTGAATTGCCTTGGGGAGGAGATAGGCGATTATAAGAAGTCCATAGAGGTGATGAAAGAGGTTTCCAATGACTATAAAAGTTTATCTGATGACGTCATAGACGCGTTCGTCGAAAGTATATGCAGAGAAGCCTCAAAGGTGAATCCATCCAAGATCATCTGTACCGGATATCTCGGGAGATATTTTGCTCCGATGATCGGAAGAAGATTGGGGTGCGGATATATCATCCCGGAACACGCCGAAGTTGCCAACGCCGTGGGTGCCGCGGTCTCGAGGATATCCCTTGCACTATATATGAGAATGGACACAGATAGGGGAAAGATGGTCTGCAACGGAAAGGTTGAAGATATCGGGAAGAGAGGATCGTTTGATCCTGAAGAGATCGTTAGTATTGCAAGAGAAAAAGTTAGAGAGCTCGCAATGGAAGAGGGAGCAGCAGAAGAAGACGTTGAGGATATTGAGCTTACATATTTCGATTCTTATGATGTTATCAGGGGCGGCTACAGGAACGGTCAGATATCAAACTGCATAGTTCAGATCTCCCCGGGAATATCGAGCGAGGTGGCGAGATGAGAACGGGCATAATATACCATGAGGCTTATTTAAAGCATGAACAAAGTCCGACACATCCCGAGAGGAGAGAGAGGCTCGCATATACTTTAGATCAACTTCGAGAAGAAGGCATCTTCGAAGACCCGAGAATCGGGATCATCCCACCGAGAGAAGCCCTTTTAGACGAGATTCTTCTGGTTCATGAGAGAGGATACATCGATCTGCTCAAGAGAATGGCCGTTAAAGGCGGGAGCATCGACCTCGATACGAGAGTCTCCGCCGGAATGTATGAGCAGATAGTTCTGGCGGCTGGTGGAGCTTTAACCGCAGCCGAAAAGGTCTTCGAGAGAAAGGTAAGGAATGCGTTCGCATTGATAAGACCACCGGGGCACCATGCAAAACCGGGCATGGGCGCAGGATTCTGCTATCTGAATAACATGGCAATCATGGTCAAGAATGTAATTGAGAAAGGTATGGCAGAGAGGGTAGCAATACTCGATTGGGATGCCCATCATGGAGATGGAACACAGGAGATATTCTATGACGATCCAAATGTCTTATATATCTCGATCCACCAGGACGGTAGGACACTCTATCCTGGAAGTGGGTTTGTTGATGAGATTGGGATCGGAAGGGGGGAGGGATACAATATATGCGTTCCCATTCCACCCGGTTCTTCAGATGATACCTATCGGTTGATCCTCAACGAGATATATATTCCTGTCGTAGAGGAATTTAAACCTGATCTCATTGCGATCTCCGCCGGGCAGGATAACCACTTTACAGATCCTTTGACCTCATTGGCGCTAACCGCCCAGGGTTATGCGCAGATGATGAGAGAAGCAGTTAAACTTTCAGAAAAATTATGCGGGGGAAGATTGGTGACGTTGCTGGAGGGGGGTTACAGCGTGGAGGGAGGTCTCCCTTATGTTAATCTTGGAATAATAGCCGCAATGGCAGGAATGAGCATAGATAAGATAAGAGAGCCAGATGTCTATAAAGAGGTGTTGAATAGAAGGAGAAGAGACGTAAGAGGACGAGTTGAAAGGACTCTGGATGAATTGAGACATATTTTAAGGGATTATTGGGATTGTTTTAGATAATTTGTGGAATGTTAGAAGAATTTAAATATCACGAGATAACGATATAAAAATAGGGGCTGATCAAGATGGGAGATCGAAAGAAAGAGACATTTGATGATATGGGGTTTGATGGGGAGGACGTTAGAGAAGAGAAAACTTCGGGAGAAGAGAAAGATATAACAGATCTGACAGAAGAAGATATGCCGACTCAAATGTTTGATGGAGAAAGAATTGGCATAGAGGACGTATTGGATGAAACGATTGTTATAAAAGATATGACCACTCGACCTTCGTCTTTTAGCGAAGGGGACTATGCTATCTTACAGATAGAGAAGGATGGCGAGCCTTATGTGATTCTCACGGGTGCTTCTGTTTTGATGAAACAAATAAGGGAAAAAGCGGATAAGTTGCCGATTAGATGCAGGATCATTGAACAACAGAGCACAACGAGCAAATATAAATATTATACACTCGCCCCTGCAACGAAATCAAAAAAGTATTTTGATATATAACATCAAGGGGAAGACACAGAAAGGATGTGCCAACGGGGTCATTTTACCAGACCTCGATCTTATTATCTTTTTTTATCCAAAATCGACTTTTTTAGGGGCTTTTTAAATGGGATCAAAAATTGAATCGAAAACACTTGCAGAGAAGATAATGAGCAGAACAAGCAAGTCAGATGCTCATGCAGGAGAATTTGTGGAGGCAGAGGTCGCTAAAGGTATGATGAATGACATAACGGGACCTCTAGCGGTGAAAGGATTTTATGAGATAGCGGATAAGGTTGCTCACCCGGAAAGGATCGTGATAATCTATGACCACCAGTCCCCTGCAGACTCCTTGGACGCCGCAAAGAACCATATTATCCTGCGAGAGTTTTCCAAAGAACAGAAAGTATTAAACTATGATGTAAAAGAGGGCGTATGCCACCAGATAATGCCAGAAAAAGGACACGTTAAGCCAGGTGATCTCATTGTTGGGTCTGATAGCCACACATGTGCTTATGGATCGCTCGGAGCATTTTCAACAGGGATAGGTTCGACGGACATGTCCGCTGTTCTGGCTACTGGAAAACTGTGGTTCAAGGTTCCGGAGACGATAAGAATAGAACTGAAGGGTAAATTACCGAGAGGGGTCTATTCCAAGGATGTGATACTGCATATAATAGGTGATCTGGGAGCGGACGGTGCGACATATAAGGCGGTAGAATTCTACGGAGTGACGATCAAAGAGATCTCCGTGAGCGAGAGGATGACGATGTGTAATATGGCGATTGAGATGGGAGGAAAGGCTGGCATGATCGAGGCAGATAAGATCACGGAAGAGTACATGAAAGAGAGGCTAAAGAATTTTAAGTTGGATCCATACTGGAAGACCGATGAGGATGCAGATTACAAGAAATTGGAATATGATGTATCGGATCTATCCCCCCAGATAGCCTGCCCCCACCGCGTTGATAACGTGAAACCTATAGAGGATGTGGAAGGGATAGAGTTAGATCAGATATTCATCGGATCATGCACAAACGGAAGATTTGAAGATTTAAAGGTTGTATCAGATATAATTGGAGATAATAAGATAGATGATGGCGTTAGGGTCATCATAATACCAGCATCCAGAACAGAATATCTCAAGGCATTGAATGCAGGACTGATAAAACGATTCGTGGAAGCAGGGGCGATCGTCGAGTTTCCTTCTTGTGGGCCCTGTTTCGGCGGAAGTTTTGGTCTTCTCGGAGACGGAGAGGTCGGACTTTCCACCTCAAACAGAAATTTCAGAGGGAGGCAGGGAAGTGCAGATGCAGAGATTTATCTCTCTTCCCCTGCGGTTGCGGCTGCATCCGCACTAAAGGGAGTGATCACAGACCCAAGAAAGATATGAAGATGACTACTATTCCGTTGCAGAAGCGTAACACTTCCTATCCATCTCGATACGGTAGGTTATATCCTTCACCGGAGGATGCCATCAGGGGAAGAACGGTCTGTTGCGTCAGGTATTATATGCATATAGAGGAATTTGACTGGTGGAACGTCGAGCCATTTTGTTGTGAAAAACCGTTCTA
The DNA here is from genome assembly GCA_902158735.1 of Candidatus Methanolliviera sp. GoM_oil. Classification (GTDB taxonomy): domain Archaea; phylum Halobacteriota; class Methanoliparia; order Methanoliparales; family Methanoliparaceae; genus Methanolliviera. The sequence continues at coordinate 14,628 of CABGHG010000007.1, read as the reverse complement.
TGACTGGTAAAAGTTATATAAAAACGTCTCATCATACCTCAATAATGCCAAAAAGATCAAATTTGTCTCCCAAAAGATCAGCTCTTATCGTCGTAGATATGCAAAATGACTTCTGTATGAAAGAGGGAGCTCTATACATAAAGGGTGCAGAGGAAATATTTGGTAATACAAGAAAAGCGATCGAAGAGGCAAGAATATCCAAGGTAAAGGTCATATTCACACAAGATTGGCACGAGGAAGACGATCCGGAGTTTGATATATGGCCAAAACATTGTGTAAGAGATACGTGGGGATCGGAGATAATCGAGGTATTAGGTTTGTCAAAAGAAGATCACAAGATCAAGAAGAGGAAATATAGTGCATTCTTTGGCACGGACTTGGATCTCTTCTTGAAGGAAAATGGGATAGAAGATCTCGTGATCTGTGGCGTTATGACAAATATATGCGTCCTGCATACAGCGGGAGACGCCTCGATGAGGGGTTATAACGTCTTCATATTGAAAGATTGCGTAAAAGCCCCCTCTGATTACGAAGAGGAATACGCGTTGAAACACATGGAGAATGTGTTCAACGCAAAGGTGATAAGATCGGACGAGATATAGGAGGTTGAAGGAGAAGACGAGGATTTATCTGAAGTTTATATTCAGATATACAACCGCAACCGTAACAAATATAAAATATGAGAACAAAATTGAAAAAATGGGTGAAAAAATGCCACTATTAAATTGTTTGATGCCGATCTTAAAACCTGTCATGCCTCTGCTCACGCCGATGCTCTCGGATTTGCTGGTCGGCCTGGGACTAAAATAACTTCGTTGATCCCACCTTTATTCATATCAGTTGACATAAGATTAGGGTCTTGGCATCTCTTTGATATGAGGTGACAAAAATTTCCCTTTTTTTATTTTTTTATTCCTCAAAAAGATCGAGAGATCAAAGATTATATATGGGGGCAATTGCAGAACGAGGCTACAATGTGAAGATTAGAGCAAAGAGACTTTTTGCGATGGCCGTCGCGATAAGTGTAATAACGACGGTGATCATCTTGATCTTAACGGTTAATCAAGAGACGATCGATTCTTTTAGTAAAATAAAGGCACAATACCTCTTTCTGGCGATTGCAGTCCAGGTTTTTACTTGGTTTATCTGGGGGCTGCGCATTAAATTCATGGGAAATGCCACAGGCGAGAAGATCAGTTTATCTAACAGCATCGCCACCTTATTACCCAGCTTATTTGCCGCATGCATAACCCCTTCTAACGCCGGAGGAGAACCAGTTCGGGTTTATCTGCTGAACAAAAAAGGATTTTCCGTGGGAGATGCAACGGCAGTTGTGGTAGGAGAGCGCATCTTGGATTTGATATTCTTTATGATCGCGGCACCTATTAGCTTGTTTTTATTTAGGGGGATGATAGAGAATACTACCATAACAACAGTAATTGTTGCTATAGGTTTTTTCTTTATCATCGGGTTTCTAACTATTGCATACAGCATGATAAAACCAGAAAAAGTAAAAAAAGTATTTCGCCGTTTCATAAAATCTGAACAGACCATCAATAAGATAAATACTGAGATAGACCATTTTCATGACGGTCTGTGGGGATTCGTCGGGGGTGGAAAAGTTTGGATGCTCTCGAGTCTGGGGTGTACGGTCGTTCTTCGTCTGTCTGATTTCTCAATACCATTGTTAATCTTATTGGGTCTTGGTATGAATGTGAGACCCGTTTGGGCATTATGTATAGCAGCACAGATCATAGTCCTGATAATTATGGCGATGCCACTCACACCTGGAAGTACCGGGGTTGCAGAGATCGGCATGTTTTCTTTATACAGCATATTCATTGGATCGCCAATATTGGGCGTTTTTGTGCTGATATACAGGTGCATGACGTATTATACGACTCTGGTCGCGGGTGGGGTTACAGGTTTGAAGGTTCTGAAAGATTATGGGATGGGGTAACATTTGGAAGGAAGATAAAGAGTATGGAACTAAAAACGTAAAGAAACAAAACTTTAAGAAATCTTCACAGGAGGGTTTCAAAACGGCAATAGAGTTTAAGAAAAAAGAATTTCAATCGAGTTTTTATGACCCCACGAACGATTTTTCGGAGAGGTCATTAAGTTTTGAGATAAGAGTAGATCCTCTTACAGGGGAAACTTCAAGGGTGGTTCCTGAAACTGGAATCGAGTTTCAAGGCAGAGAAGACCTTTCAGATCTAATAAAAGAGAGTGAAGGATGTTTCTTCTGCTCGGAGAACGTGGAAAGACTTACTCCAAAGTTTAAAGAGGATTTGATTGAGGAGGGAAGAATAGAGGTTGGAGATGCCGTTCTATTTCCTAACCTCTTCCCGTACGGTAAATACAGTGCTGTCTGCACATTCAGTGGGGAACACTTCATACCGGTCGGTAAATTCACACCGAAATTGATGAAAGATGCCTTAATCGCATGTAGGGTATATGCCGAAAGGGTTCACGCGATAGATGAAGAGGCAAAATACTGCACGGTAAATTGGAATTACCTCTCACCCGCAGGAAGCAGTTTGATGCACCCCCACCTGCAGCCTTTAATCGAGGTTTGTCCAACTAGTCATCATAAGACGATGATAGAATGTAGCAGAAGATATTATGATGAGAACGGATCGATATATTGGGAAGACCTCTTAAACAAAGAAGAAAAATTGAACGATAGATATATAGGAAGGACAGGATCGGTCAGATGGATCACACCGTTCTCCCCAAAGGGACATTATGAGGTTAGAGGGATCACTGCATCTTACGACTACATCTCGCTCTCTGGTGAAGAGATCAACGACCTTGCGGAGGGAATCATAAAGGTTCTGCAATTTTATGATTCAGAGGAAAGGAACAGTTTCAACTTATCCATATATTCGGGAGAACTCGGGGGAGGAGAACATTTTTTGACAAATGTGCGTTTAATCGCCAGATCTAATATGCAAAAGTATTACATGAACGATGCCAGCTATCTGAAGATGCTCTTAGACGAAACGGTTGTCTCTACCTCTCCGGAGGAGATATCTTTGAGGATCAAAAAATTTTTCTGAATATATTAAATCTTCTGCATAATTAACCTTTTATAGCGCTAAACGCATATTTATTCTTTGGGATGGGACAATATGATGAGTTATACCTTGCTCTCCAAGAAACCAAAGATATTCAGGACACACAAAAATCTTTGATTTTCATGTAAAGAGAAAGAGAGGTAAAGTTCTTGAGAAGAAGGATAAAAAAAAGATGCAACGAGAAGCTCAATAGGACGAGAGTGGTCGAATGAACACGTGATCGGAAGGATGAAAAAGTTCAAGATCATGGGGAGTGTATTCAGAAATAGGCTCAAGAGATACGACGATATGACGTCGATCGTCTCCGGGTTGACCAATTTCAGGGCGATGATATCTTCGAGATTTGACTTGAATGGATTTGTTGCCTGATCAAATGAGAGTTGGATCAGTCATGAGTATGGGTCTTCTGTAATTACGCAAAATGTCTATTTTGTATGTCTAGCCATAAACAATTTCCGATAACGTTCCGAACGTATACGACGTTACCGAAGAAGGATTTGGACAAACTGTCAAAGGTATGGAGCCAAATATGTTTTGTTATGTGACTGTCGAGACTCAAGTGATTTTAATTTAAATAGACTTGTTGCATAATAGTGGGTTATAGCCCATTTCAACTCATTTCTCACACTGGACACGTCGCCAATTAATACTATCACCACCAAAAAGCTATTAATTTGGTACTACAACTATAATCAGACATGATAAGCGTTGATAGAGCTTTAAAGGGCGATAGGCTGATGAGAGCTGCAACAGGAGTATCTGTGTCAGAATTTGATGAACTAACACCAAAGTTTGGTCAAAAGCTTGAATATGAGAAATGGAACAGGTATGAACAGGGAGTTAAGCAAAGTGATAGAGAAAGGAAGCCAGGAGGCGGAAGAAAAGGAAATTTAAGAACTGCCTTGGAGAAATTATTTTTCATCCTACTTTATTTCAAGTGCTATCCAACTTTTGATCTTTTAGGGCTCCTATTTGATCTCAATAGGTCCAATGCATGTCGCAAGCGGTTGAGTTGTGGTTGAGGTGAATGGATAGGATACATTCGTTTGTCAGGTTATTTTGCAACAAGTCTAATCAACAGACAGGGTGTGTAAAGGTGAGTTATGGAAGAGAACACCTTAGCTGAAGCTATCGCCCTAAACTAACTTTTTTTAGTGCTTTTCATCGGAAAGAGAGGGTTTTTAATCATTTTGTCTGTATCTCCAAAAGATCCAAAAGATTTTTTGACCCACTTGCTCTAAAAATGGGATGCCAAACGTAATTTTTGGGTAAGAGGCACATGCATTCGGAACTACTGTGCATAAAGAAAAACTTATATAATATAAAGTCATTATAAATTAAGTAGGAATGATAAATAGAAGTAAATAATATAAAGGAGAACTATCTAATGAAAAACAAATACCTTAAAAAGCCTTGGATAAGATTATATGAAACATTAGCCCTGCCAGAAACCTTCGAGCCGTATCCTGAGACGTCGTACACAGAATTTCATCTTGACGAACCTGCAAGTAAGTATCCGGACAGTCTGGCACTCGTCCAGTTCGACTACGAGATGACGTACAGAGAGCTGAAAGAACACGTTGACAGACTCGCAACGGCGCTTGCGGATCTCGGTATTAAGAAGGGGGACGTCGTCGCAACCGTTCTTCAGACGTCGATACAATTTGCCATAGCAGATATGGCGATACCAAAGATCGGTGCAATACACTTACTCGGAAGCGTGATAGATTCTGTTGATGGTCTGATCGACAAATTCACGAGGACGGAGTGCCGGATGGTGATATGTTGCCACACGAACGTTAAGGATAGAGACGTGATCGAGAAGGTCAAGGAGGCAGCGAATAGCACCGGAGTGGAGAAGATAATCATCACGCACACGAAAGACTACTCTTCTAATCCTCCAGAACACAAAGATGAAGAAGAAGTGATCTGGTTCACCGATCTGATCAAAAAATATCCTCCGAAGCCTCCTAATGTGGATATAGACCCAAAGAGAGACATCGCGGTATTATCCTTCACAGGAGGAGCCACCGGGACTCCAAAAGGCGTAATGTTATCCCATTATAACTCGATAGCACATACAACAAGTTTTTTTGGATCTCTCCTTCCGTCATCAATTGCTGATCTGTTTGAGGGAATCGTCAGGGTGCTCATGCCCCTGCCACAGTTCCACATGTATGGGCATGGGATGACGATTCTAATGCTCAGACATGGGTATGCGCTTTTATTGGTGACAGATCCGCGAGATATGAATGAATTTATCCGGTTGGCAAGAGAATACCATCCGTTATTCACCGTAGGTGCCCCGGCACAGTACATGAAGCTTGCGGAGAAGGTAGAAGACCTCGGATTAATTGCCTTATCAGGTTCGATGCCCCTTGCTCCAACGACTCATATGCATTTTGAAGAGAATACGGGAAGTATAATGGTAGAGGGGTATGGACTGGCAGAATTTTCCCCCGTTACGCATGCCCCATCGATGGTTTCCGTCTTAGTACCACTTTTTGGCAACGAAGATAACGCCGGAGAGGCATTCCATCTCTTCAATAATTTCTTAAAGACGATTGGCGTCTCTTCGTTGATAAAAGGGATATTGAATATGGTGGGACCGGACGAGATCGGGTTGCTGTCGAATAAGATTATAATGTTTATATCTAAAAACACGCTTGTAACTCCATCAGGTAGGGAGAAGGAGATCATGGGGTCGATCGGAGTGCCGTGTGTGGACGCAGACATAAAGATTATAGATGCGGTGACCGAAGACGAGATACCTATGGAGAAGGTTGTGAAAGAAAGATTGACAGGAGAGATGTGTATAAAAGCTCCTTGGAGAATGGTCGGATATTGGCCGGATGTAGGATCTGGAACTGATGAGGAGGGATACGTACACACGGGAGATGTCGTAACCATCGATGGATGGGGGAGAACGTACATCATCGATCGGGTGAAGGAGATGGTAAACGTCTCTGGATACAAGGTATATCCACGTGAGATAGATGACCTATTGTGCAACTATCCGGGCGTGGAAGAAATTGCAACAATAGGCTATCCTGACCCGGGAAGACCTGGGAGTGATCTATTAAAAGTTTTCATCGTTCCAACCCAAGATTACAAAGGAAGGATGAAGAAAGAAGATATAATGGACTATTTGAGGAGCAGGACTCCCCCGTATGCGGTTCCGAAGGATATTGAGTTTCGAGACGAATTTCCAAAGACCTCGACGAACAAAATATTAAAGAAACGATTGAGAGAGGAGGAGGTAAAAAAGATGAGCTCGTATTATACGCATTACTCGTATTATTCTATCGATAAAGAAAGGAGAAAGTAGAGGCGACGGGTTTACGGTAGAACCTCGGTTCCAATGTTCTCTCCTCTCATCACCTTGATTATATTTTTTGACCTTCTCCCATCTAATACCCTGCACGTCATATCTTTTTCCAATAGAAATCTCGGTAGAAAATCGTCCACGCACGTTTTTCCTATCTTCAAGAGTTCTTTTGCCCCTATCCTCTTCATCAAACGACCATCTTTATTATAAATACCCTCCACATCTGTGGCTATTATCAATTCTCTCTCCATCTTCTCCGCGATCCAGGCGGCTATCGAATCAGAGGTAACCGCCCAGCTGTGGGGAAGTTCGTCTGCTCTCTTTAGAGACAAGTATGGGAGGAAGATTGCGATATCTATCTTCTTCGCATCTTCAAAACATTCCACCGTTTTTATACCAGATTCAGAGCAGAGAAGATAGCCGTATTGGTTCATTCCGAGAATTGCCATCCAATGGGCAGAATCATCGTCCAGATCAAACCTTCTCACCATCTCGGCGAATATCCCTCCGCCCGGAACAATGACAATTTTTTGATGATTCTTGCGGGAAAAACTCTTCAATTCTCTCAATATCCCTTTTCTATAGTTTATAAGGCTTCCTCCAATCTTGACCACGAACATGCCGGATGAAAGTTTAAACATAGTATTCTTTCTATATACAGTATGTGTCCTTAAATCCATTCTCGATAATAATATCTACAAATTTGAGATGGTAATCTATAAACCTTTTTATCATACCAGTAGGTTCGGATAGTGTGCTTCTTACTACAAACATCAGTTTTATAGAGATAAAAGAATCAATTTGGATGAAATATTTCAAGAATACTTCGCTGTGGAAGGAATCAGATAATTTGGAGGCAAAAAGATATGAAACCTATGTTCTCGATACCACCATGGTAGAATCTCAAGCTCCGTTATATTTTGAGCCGCAAAGATACTGCCGATAACATTACCATAAGAATCTTTGAGTGGCACCTCGCTTGCCGATACGATAATTTTTCTCCCAGTCTTGTTTTGATGCGGCAGATCGAATCGCTCCACCTCTTTGCCCTTCGAAAGCTTCTCCCGATCTGTCCAGATAGGATTTATATCTTTTTTTTATCTATTTAACGTTAATGAATATAATTGAACAAAAAATAGAAAATGGAGAAATCGGGCGGAATAACAAGGGGATGGGATGCCGCCTAATTTACCCCATATATCATCTGGTTATTCATTGTATATATACTTTTCGCAAAATGCCCTTATCTCCTTTGACGGTATCAAATTAGCCCACGTTTCATCCAAATCTAATAAGATCTCTTCCCTTCTTACTAACCTCTCGTTATATTCTTTCCAATTTCTTCCATTCTTTTCTACAAGGGTTAGATGGTGAAGGTAAAAAGATAAAAGATTGGATCATCCGACAACACAAGATTGCTGAAAAGATTTATTTAATAGGGCATCACACTCTTTTTGGGATGGAAATATGCTCAAAAATGGAAAGATGGAAATGGAAAGAGAGAACACCTGAAAATCGGAGATTTTTAGATGTCCGAGATAACAAAAGATTATGAGTTCAAAGAGATTGAGGAGAGATGGATTGAAGATTGGAAAGATGAGATGTATTATTTTGGCGAGAGATCGGATGAAGAGAATTTTATTATAGATACGCCTCCTCCGTATCCTACAGGAAATTTTCACATAGGGAACTCTCTAAATTGGTGCTATATAGATTTCATAGCGAGATATAAGAGGATGAAGGGATTTAACGTGATGTTTCCGCAAGGATGGGACTGTCACGGCCTGCCGACGGAGGTGAAGGCAGAAGAGACGTACAACATAACGAAGAACGATCTCACGAGGGAAGAATTCAGAAGGATATGCGAAGATTTAACGTCAAAAAATATAGAGAAGATGAGAAGAACGATGATCAGGCTTGGATTCTCTATCGATTGGAGCAGAGAGTATATAACGATGCTTCCGGCGTATTATGCAAAGACGCAGATATCTTTCGTCAAGATGCACGAGAAAAATTTGATCTATCGAGACGAACACCCCGTCAATTGGTGCCCCAGATGCGAGACGGCAATAGCATTCGCCGAGGTAGAATATGAAGAGAGAGAGAGCGAATTAAATTATATTGACTTTGAAGCGGTGAGTTTAAAACCCTCCGGGTTTTATATCCACAAATCGAAGATTTGTGTACATATAGCAACGACGAGACCGGAATTACTCTCAGCTTGCGTTGCCGTTGCTGTAAATCCTGATGATGAGCGGCATAAAGATTTGATCGGGAAGAAGGTACGCGTTCCCCTCTTTGGCCAAGAAGTGAAAATAATTGCAGATGGAGAGGTTGATCCAGATTTCGGGACCGGTATCGTAATGATATGTACGTTTGGGGACAAACAAGATGTAAAGTGGTGGAAGAAGCATTCATTGGAGACGAGAAGGGCGATCGACAGGAAGGGAAGGATGACGTCTCTTTGCGGAAGATATGAAGGGATGAAGATCGAAGAATGCAGAAGAGCGGTGATAGAAGATTTGGAGAAGGAAGGAATATTAATTAAAAGAGAGAAGATCGAGCAGAATGTCGGTTATTGCTGGAGGTGCCACACCCCAATCGAGATATTGTCTGAGGTTCAATGGTTCCTAAAGGTGGATAAGGACAGGATCATAGAGACCGCTCACTCAATTAGATGGATACCGGAGCACATGTTTTATCGGCTAAAAAATTGGACGGAGTCGATGGATTGGGATTGGTGTATATCACGACAGAGGGTCTTTGCCACACCGATCCCCGTCTGGTACTGTGCAAACTGCGGGGAGGCAAAGGTCGCTAAAGTTGAATGGCTTCCGCTTGACCCGAATAATACGAAACCAAAGGATCCTTGCGATAAATGTGGGTCATACGAGTTTATACCGGAGAAAGATGTTCTGGACACATGGATGGATAGTTCTCTTTCTGCCATCAACGTGGCGGGCTGGAACGGTGAGAATGAGGAGGAGATAAAGCCAACACAGTTGAGACCCCAGGGGCACGATATAATAAGAACTTGGGCATTTTATACAATATTGAGGACGAGAGAGCTCATCGGTAAGAAGCCATGGGATACAATATTCATAAACGGGATGATTCTTGGAGAAGACGGCTATAAGATGAGCAAGAGCCGTGGAAATATAATACCTCCAGAAGAGATAATGGAAAAATATGGAGCGGACGTCTTTAGATTATGGGCGGCGTCTGCAGGAAGACCCGGTTCCGATATCTTATTTCGGTGGGAAGATATCAGATCATCGTCCAGATTTATCCGAAAACTATGGAATGTATTCAGGTTCTGCATGATCCACCTGAAAGATTACGATGGAGAGATCCCAGAGAGAATAAAGACGATCGATTCATGGCTGTTGAGCGAATTGCATAAAACTGTGGTCGAAATAGAAGGTTATATAGAAGATTACTCATTTGACGATGCTATAAAGAGGATAAGATCCTTTCTCTGGAACATCTTTGCTGACAACTATATCGAGATGGTAAAGTCGAGGCTCTACGAAGAGAGAGATAACTCCACGCTATATACAATCAAGCTCACCTTAGACGTTTTATCGAGGCTTTTGGCACCTTTTACACCATACATCTCAGAGGAGATCTATTCCCATCTCTTTGAAGAAAGCCCTCAAAGCGTTCATCTACAATCGTATCCCGATCATTCCAAGATACCTTTCGACGAACGTTCACAGAAGATCGGAGAGATCATGAAGGATCTGGTTAGCTCGATAAGGAGATACAAATCCGATCAAGGGATACCGCTCAACAAAGAGGTAAATCTTCTCGAGATACACGATGAGGCAGGCGTCTTCTCCGAAGGTGATCTGATCGATATCAAAGGAACCGTCGGCGCCAGAGAGGTTAAAATCCTTCGGACGAAACCCACCTTCAACCGCAAGATAATTGAGGTGATGCCGAATATGAAGAAGATCGGACCCAAGTTCAGGGAAGATTCAAAGATCGTCGCAGAGAAGCTGAAGAAGATGGAACCAAAAGGAGATACAGTAATAATTGAGATAGATGGAGATGAGGTAGAGCTTGATTCAAGCTATTTTGACGTGAAAAAAGAATTTTTGACCGAAAAGGGAGAAAAGATCAAACTTTTATCGATAAGGGATAAGGTGACCGTAGCTATGGTCGTATAATTTAAATTATAAGTTCGTAACAATTAGTATTACGAACATGTAGCCATAGTTATAAATATATGGCTGGATATAAGATATAGTAGAGTAGAGGGATTATCATGGATAAGGATGTCGGTTTGCTGATCGTGGGGCACGGAAGCAGCTTAAAATACAACAAAGAATTGGTGAAAAGCGCGGCAAGTGAATTTTCAGAAGAATTTGAAAATGTTGAAGTTGGATTTTTAAATTTACAGGAACCTAAGATTAAAGATGGAATAGATAAGCTTTTAGAGAAAGGGGTGAGTAAGATCGTGGTATTTCCGCTTTTTTTAGCGCGAGGTGTCCACACACTAAAAGACATCCCAAGAGAACTCGGGCTTGAAGATGGTGAAAGTAAGGGTAAGATCAAATTTGATGGAAGAGAGGTGGATATCTTTTATGCAAGGCCGATAGAGAATGATAAGAGACTCGCGGAGATCGCATTGGATAGGATAAAAGAGGCCATGCCATGAGAGGTATACAAAAAGATGTTGCGAGATATTCAAAAAACTTTTACCTTTGATCGTTTAGGCAGATTTAGAGAAGTTTATGTATTGGACACGATACATGGCGCAGGTAAGTTAAGGGAGAAGATGGAAGAGCTTGGGATTGACTGCGAAGCGATAGACATCTATAGAGGGGAAGATATTCCGAAATTCTCGAATGAAGATGCGGTGATTGCCCCTGTGCACATAAGCCCAGAAAATCCTTTCTTGAAGAAGGCTTTAGAAGAGAGATGCGAGGTATTGAGCCACCATCTTGTGGCGAGGGATATCTTTAATCTAAAAAATTTTTTGAGGGACTCTATAAAGATCGAGATAACGGGAACAATCGGAAAGACGAGCGCCGCGGTTATATTGGCTTCAATTTTAAAAAGGGATGAGAAGAGCGTTCTTCTCCATTCAAGTTCGGGCACCTATTATATCACTAAAGAATGGAAGATTGTAGAAAGATGTAGCATAGCCCCGGCAAATATTTTATCTGTGGCAGAAAGAGCGCTAGAAGATGGATTTATGCCGGACTTTGCCATCTTTGAGACATCTTTGGGATTTGCCGGCGTGGGGGACGTGAACATCTTATCTTCCCTAAAAGAAGATTATATGATCGCATCAAATACAAGATGGGCAAGTGAGGTAAAATTAGATTCGATAAAAAATCTCAAAGGTAATTCTCTACTCGTGGTTCCTTCTGAATTATTCAGACATTTGAATGGGAATAACTTAATATCTTCATCTAAAAATCTCCGATTTTTAGGTTTGCATATCAAAGATTTGCAATTATCTTTGAATACCTTTGGGGAAGAAGGAGGCAACATATATGCGGTATGCGAGGAAAGTTCAGTTGCCTCTGAAAAAGATTCTAAAATGTCTATAATATATAACGATCTGAAGACGATTGACGGGGAGAAGATCGGCGGAAGATTTGATTTTTACCCCAAGGATGATCTTTTCTTTTTAAAAAATTTTTATGATTATCCGATATCCTCTTCTATTGCCGCTGCTCTATCTTTGAATGTGAGGGAAGATAAAATAAAAGAATTTTTGGACGGTTTTTCCGGCGTAGAAAACAGGATGGAGTTTAAAAAGGAAAAGGGGATTGAAATATTGAATAACTCCAATTCTGGAACCAGATTGAATCATTTGGAGGATGTTCTGGCATTTGTAAGATTAGATAGGAGATACAAAAGAATTTTTTTGATAGTAGGAGAGGAGTCAGAATATATCTGCGACGGTTTTTCTCCTATGGATGTCAGAACTGTTCTGTCGAGATGTGAAAGATATTTTGATGATCTCGTCTGCGTTGGGAATGGATACCACCTTAACCGCGGGGATAAAATTTTTGATTATGCAAGGAAGAAAACTTTAGATGACGCGATGAGATATGCTTTATCGATGGCAGAGAAAGGAGATCTAATCGTCTCATTTGTAAAAACATGGAGGTGAGATGATCACACTTCATCCGAGACCGAACGCTATAGCGGCGGCGTTATACACCCTTAGGGACTTTGATATCGATCTGATTGTGATTCATGGTCCCCCTGGATGTTGCTTTAAGCATGCCAGACTTTTGGAGGAGGATGGCGTAACCGTTGTCACAACAGGTATGGACGAGGAGAGATTCATCTTTGGGGGTCACGACATTCTTATAGACACACTCAGAAGATCGGTTGAACGATTCCGCCCAAAGACTGCGGCTGTAGTGGGAACGTGCGCCAGCATGATTGTGGGGGAAGATCTCCAATGGGCAGTAGAAGATGCAGGATTAGATATTCCTGTGATGGCGGTAGATATACATGCCGGACACGAAGAGAATACCGCTGGAGTGATAGCCGTGCTTAAGGCAGCCGTTAATGGGGGATTTATGGATGAAGAAGAGTTTGAGAGGCAAAAGAGGATGATGAAGCTTGCCACAGAGGTTGAAGAGAAATATGGAGCTGCATATAAAGATTATATTACTCCATCAAGAGGAGATTCAAAATATGAGGTCTCGAAGAGACTGTTAGAAGTTATAAAAGATGGAAAGAAAGGTATATGTATTTTAAATGCCAAAAAGGAGACTGCATATATGTTTGCAGACATCATGCTCGCGGTGAACGAGGTCTCAAACGATATTTTAAATATTGCCAACCTTTCCACGGACGTTGGGCTTTCGAGGATAAGAAGATATGCAGAGAATATAAGTAGAGTGCTTGTAGAGAAAGGTGTTGAGATCCATCATATAACGGGAGGATTGGATGAATACGCCTCCACCGGGGAGAAGGCATCCGAGATAGTAAAGGAGGAAGGTGCAGATTTTTTGGTAATCGCTGGTGTTCCACACGCGGTATCACTCAGTGGGGAGGACTATGAGATATTCTCTATAACTAATGGTCCAAGACAGGTCGAACCTATGAAGGAACTATTAAAACACCAGCACGTCATCGTTGAGATGGATCTGCATTCAAAGACGATGGGTGCCAACACGATCCTTGAATCAGAATTTGGGGCAATCCTGAGAGGTGTTTGGAATAATTGAAAATCTTTGATTTTCAAACTCAAAAACTCCCGGTTTTTGAATGATAATAAGGGGAGTGAAAAGGAAACAAAGATAATTATATGAATCCGAGAATTCTTATATCCGGAGATAGAAGTTCTTCTGGAAAAACAACAGTTTCTGTTGGGTTGATGGCAAATTTGAGAGATTTGGGTTATAATGTTCAGGCATTTAAGGTCGGTTTGGATTATATAGACCCAAGCTATCATACATTTGTCACAGGAAGACCTTGTAGAAATATAGACGGATTATTGATGGACAAGAATAGAATCTTAGACATCTTCTCAGACGCAATAAAAGATGCAGATATTTCCGTAATAGAAGGTGTTAGGGGGCTCTATGAAGGTTATTCCGCATTAAATGACGTGGGTAGCAGTGCACAGATAGCAAAGATGCTAAAAACTCCTGTGATACTCGTCATAGATGCAAAAAGTATCACGAGAAGCGTTGCCGCCTTGGCAAAGGGTTATCAGGTATTCGATCCTGATATTCGTTTTGGGGGGGTAATCCTAAATCATCTAAGCGGGGAGAGACACGAGAAGAAGGCGATCGATGCTTTGAATGAATATACGGATTTAAAGGTTCTCGGAGCTATCCCAAGAGAGAGATCGTTGGATATTGAGATGAGGCATCTCGGGTTGATACCTGTAAGAGAAGGGGAGAAGAGAGATAAAAATTTTTTAAAGACCATAAAAAGAATCAAGGAATTTGTGGGGGAACATGTAGATATAGAGGAGATCATAAAGATTGCCAAGTCTTCAGAAGAGATACACTTTAAGGAGAGGGGGTTGTTCTCGGAAGAGTTGCCAAAAACCGTGAAGATCGGAGTTGCACTCGACGAAGTCTTCAACTTTTATTATTATGATAACCTGAACTTGTTGGAGAGAGCGGGGGCAGAGCTAATTTATTTTAGCCCCACACGAGACGAAGAAGTTCCCGATGTAGATGGTTTATATTTGGGGGGAGGATACCCAGAGGTTTACGCGGAGGAGTTAGA
>CABGHG010000006.1 GCA_902158735.1 Candidatus Methanolliviera sp. GoM_oil | reverse complement strand
GTGAGTTTTGTGAGGGCGTTTGCCTGGGATCCGGAGACCGATAGTCACGTCTTCACCGCGGCGAGGAACAGTTATCTCCTCGAGAACAAGATCGCACAAAATCTCGGAATCCCGGAGGAGAGGAGGTGGGTACTCTACAACGAGATTGAAAAGAGGACGAAGATGCTGGAGAAGATGGATGAGAAAGGAGTAACAAACTTTTACGATATATATAGGACAATAACAAAGATGCAAAATAAAGGCATCTTAAAAATTGCAGGATAAATTGGATGATTGCAGATGGAAGGGGATTTGAAGGAGGAACCAAAGGAAGAAAGATCTTTTTTACCGCCTGCACTTCAAGGATTATATAATGGCGTCAGAGACGGGATCAAAAGATCCACCATTCGGATAAAAGAGTGGTACGAAGGCATCTTTGCAGGAAACGACCTTCTTTACATGTTGACGTATATGGCGTCCATCTCTACTGCCAAGATCTCCAGAGATGAGATATTCAAAAGAACGGGAAAGAAAGAGGAGTTTATCTCTTCAAAATATATAGACACGATCAGAAAACTCGTCCAGGAATGGCATTACGACTATTCAGCCGCCTGTAATGCGGTGGCAGATAAGGTGAAGGATAATCGCACAACGGATATGCTTGACAGGATGGGAAACGCGATAAAGTCCGGTGAACCAGACGAGGAATTCCTGATGGGCGAGCTTAAGACGACCCAGACGATCACGAAGAACAGATATGAGATGGATCTGGAGACGCTCAGGAAGGCTAACGATGCCTTCACTGCACTCCTAATCTCAGCATCGGTCGTCTCGATCATCGTACTCCTGTCTGTCGCGATCTATGGCAGTAGTGAGGTGGGAAAAATGCTCTATCTATCTGCGTTCGTCGTTGGAATAACGTCTGCTTTCAGCATCTTCCTCTTATTCAGTGCGTCCCCGAAGGAGTTTAAAACGCATCCCCTGCCGAACAGATCCAAGGAACAGAAGATGATCGATTATTGGCAGAGGATATGTATTCCGCTCGCGATTATCCTGCCCCTTCTGATTGTGATATTTGTGTCGTCATCGGAGGCGTTTCCTTTCTTCAAAGAGGCACTTGCTTTCATATCTTTTGGCATAATCTTGTTGCCGCTTGGACTGATCGGAAGAAGAGACGACAAAAATATCGATAAGAGAGATCTTGAGTATCCTGGATTTATAAAAGGTCTCGGAAGTATCATGAGCGCCTCCGGCATGACGATACAAAACGCAATGGAGAAGGTCGATAGAGAGACGCTTCCCTCGTTGAGAGGTATGATAAATACGCTCCAGAAGAGGCTTAAAACCGGGTTGAACCCCGACATCTGCTGGAACAGATTTGTGGGAGAGAGCGGAAGTAATCTCATCTATAAATTCACGGGTATATTTACGGACTCCATTAAGCTTGGTGGAGAGGCAGAGCATGTGGGAAATCTGGCATCTTCTTCGTCTCTTGAATCCGTCTTGTTAAGGATGAAGAGGGATGTCGAGTCATCCCAATTCACAACACTTGTCCTGCCCCTGCACGTATCGATGCTTGCCATACTCCTCTGCGTGTCTCAAGTCCTGGTCATATTTTCAAATCTGCTCGGTGGTATGATGGCTAATTTTGGTGCGGCGGAAGGTGCATTGAGTGATATTCCGGGAATTGGTAGCTTGGGCTTTGGAATGTTTACCGGTGTTTCAACAGGACATATGCATAGTTACGTCTTAATCATCACCATAATAATCACCATCGCGAGCATCGTCGCGTGTAAGATCGTTAAGGGTGGGGGATACTATAGTTATTTCTACTACGGTTCGATCTTCTCGATCCTATCAGGAGTTATCCTGATCTCCGTGCCCTTCTTGATAGGGTTGATACTTAATGTCGCCCAATTTCAGATCCCGGTAGGCACAGTTCCAACAAATATTCCGGGAGGGGGATTTTGATGGATTTGTTTCTGCTGGTGGCCGCAGTCCTGATCATTGCGCTTTGTATAATTCTGGTATTCATCAGAAGAGTCGCGAAGACGGGTGAGGATGCCAAGCCCAAAGAGAAGAAGAGAAAGAAGGTAAAAAAAGAGAAAGAGATAGATGAAAAATTGGAGAAGATCACGGGTGGGGGAGAAGAAGTAAAAGGACCGGCGGGGAGAGAGACGGCAAAAGGGGAAGGCGAAAAATTGGATGAAGAAACGCTGAATCTTGGAAAAGAGCTCGTTGAAGAGGGAGTAATGGACAAATATATGCTGGACGGCGATCTGGAAGGTATGGACGACATGTTTCTCGGGCCGGGAGGTGAAGATGATTTTGATCTCGAAGGTTTGGGCGATAAGAAGAGCACCACGATAGACTGGGGCGAGGAGGGTATCACGGCAGAAGGTCCAAAAGATGACCTCCTCTCAGAATTGAAAAAACTGTCGACGTTCGAGCGTAGGGACGAGTTCAACATAATGAGGGACTATAGACAGAAAAAATTTGACCTTGCAAATTTAACGAATGAGTTGACCGGTGTCGTAGATAAACTCGAAAGAGACAAAAGAGAGGGAAAAGTAAGAGTGCGGCAGAAAAGTAGACGAAGATAGGCGTTTTCGTCATCGTTAAAATATCTTATTCTTTACCATAGATCACTCCGCAAGGTTTTTGTTAGAGAACGATTTTGGCATAAGATAGAATGATAGATATTCATTGCCATCTGACGTTCGAACAGTTTGATGAAGAGAGAGAAAGGGTGATAGAAGAGGCAAAAGAGGAATTAAAAGCAGTTATTGTGAGCGGGGTTGACCCAGAAGACTCAAAAAAGACGTTAAAGCTCTCTGAAGATTATCCAAATTTTATATACACGACGCTTGGCCTTCATCCGGTAAGCGTTGATAGGATGAAAGAGAAGGAGATAGAAACTTATTTAGAGTTCATAAAGACGAATAGAAGAAATATTGTTGGGATAGGCGAGATTGGATTGGATTATCACTGGGTAAAAGACGTATCAAAGATAAGAAGGATGAAAGAGGTCTTCATCGAATTCTTAGAACTATCGAAGGAGCTTAATCTACCGGTTGTCTTGCACCTCAGAAACGGTGTAGAGGAAGGGTTGAGGATTATAGAGGGAGAAGACATAAAGAAAGCTGTATTTCACTGTTATTCTGGCGGAATGAAATTGGCGAGAGAGATATGGGAAGAAAAATATTATATCTCACTTGCAAGTTCGATTAAGAGAAGTAAGAATATGAAGAAGGTCGCCCGTTCCATCCCTCTATCTCTCTTACTCACGGAAACGGACGCTCCGTTCCTATCTCCTGTGGAAGGAGAGATAAATGTTCCTAATAACGTAAAGGTTGTTTATGAAGAAGTTTCAAAGTTGAGAGGAATAGAAATTAAAGAACTCTGCGAGAAGATCGTCGAGAACTCTTCGAGACTCTTCGATATTCCAAACTTTCTTTAATAAGATAGATGAGAAGTAACGGAGGAGAGATCATTTGTCCAAAGGAGTTGTAAAGGGAAAGAGGGACTACAAGAGCGAGGTGGATAGAAAGAGGTATCTGAAGGAGCAGAGGAAGGCAGAAGAGAAGAAGAAGGCAGAAGAGAAGAAAAAGGAAGAAGAGATTGTAATCGACGAAGAGAGGGTTTATATCGAGAAGATTTATAAAACGCTCGTCTCTTCCATTTTTGGAGTAATTGGGGCATTTATAACGTTCCATCTCAACCTTTCGACCTCGATCTTTACGTCTATCTTTCTGATTTTAACGCTTATACTGATAGAGAAATATGTCGTCTTTTCTAATATCACGAAGAATTTTAGCGGCAAGGATTGGCTCTATATCTCTTTTATGACCTTTTTGGCATGGTTCATCTTCCTCATGGTCTTACTGAACTTGTGAGGTCTTAATGAGAGTTGCAGTGCTCGACAGGGATAGCTGTCAGCCGAGAAGATGTGTCAAAGATTGTCAAAAATTCTGTCCTAAGGTTCGAAGTGGAGACGAGACGATCATATTCGGAGAAGATGGAAAACCGATCATATCGGAGGTGCTATGTATCGGTTGTGGGATATGCGTCAAAAAATGCCCATTCGATGCGATAAAGATAATAAACCTGCCAGAGAAGCTAAAAAGCCAGGAAACACATAGATATGGAAAGAATGGTTTTATCCTCTTTGGGCTTCCCATCCCAAGAGTAGGTGAAGTAACAGGAATATTGGGACCAAATGGGATTGGAAAGACGACGGCGATAAAGATCTTAACGGGAGAGCTAAAGCCAAACCTCGGTCAAAAAGCGAAGCCTTTTGAAGATGGAGAGGAGACGGAATGGAAGGAGATATTGAGGTATCTTTCAGGCTCAGAACTTCAGAAATACTTTAAAAGAGTGATTGATGGGAAGATCAGAAGCTCTTATAAATTACAAGATATAGACTCACTCCAAAAGTTTAAAGGCACAGTCTCGGATTTTTTAGAAGAGACAGATGAAAGCGGAGAGATTAAAGAGCTAACAGAGAGATTGGGGCTTGAAGAAGTCTCCGAGAGAAATATCTCTGATCTGAGTGGAGGAGAATTACAGAGGGTTGCAATCGCCTCATGCTTGAGTAAAGATAGAGAATTTTACTTCTTCGATGAGATAACACCCTATTTAGACATCTATCAAAGGGTGAGGGTGGCAGAGATCGTAAAGGAACTCTCAAAGGAGAAGAGTGTGATGGTCGTGGAGCATGATCTTGCAATATTAGATCTTCTAACCGATACGGTCCACGTGGTCTATGGAGAACCGGGGGTATATGGCGTGATAACTCATCCACTTGCTACGAGGACGGCTATAAATCAATATATAAGAGGAGACCTCCAAAAAGAGAATATAAGGATAAGAGATAAGAGCATCAGATTTGAAGTCCATGCACCCCGATCGAATGTTAATTTAGCAGTCTTAGAAGAGTTTGATAGAATATATAAATCTTATGGGAAATTTTCATTGGAAGTAAATCCAGGAGATATGAGAAAAGGGGAGATAATAGGCGGAATTGGGCCAAATTCCATCGGAAAAAGTACCTTTGCCAAGATATTATCTGGGGTCATAGAGCCAACCGCCGGGAATATAGACTTCGATCTGAAGATATCTTACAAGCCGCAATACGTAAGGGGGGACACGGAATTGACGGTCGCCGAGATACTTGCACCATTTATGAATCCCCACTATGAGACCACATTCATAAATCCACTCAGGCTAAAATCGATGATGAGAAAGAAGATATGTGACTTGAGCGGTGGAGAGTTACAACGGATTGCAATCGTTCTATGTTTAAGCAGAGATGCCGATCTTTACATCCTGGACGAACCGAGCGCACACTTAGACGTAGAAGAGAGAACAACGATCAGTAGAATTATCAGGAGATTCATCGAGAATAAGGAGGCAACTGCGGTCGTCATCGACCACGACGTCTATCTGATTGATCTCGTGAGCGACAGATTGATCGTCTTCTCCGGAGAACCGGGCACATTTGGGAGAACGAACGGTCCTTTGGATATGCGGGAAGGCATGAACCTATTCCTGAAGGAGTTGAATATCACATTCAGGCGGGATGAAGATACGAAGAGACCAAGGATCAACAAGTTAAATTCGAGGCTCGATAGGGAACAGAAGGAGAAGGGAGAATACTATTACGGCAGATGATAGTATAGAAGGACGGAGATCAGACCACCAAAAGAGGTGGCTAAGAGGTTTACAAGGCTATTATTCAGATATTTTCCTTCCAATGTTGCCCCTAATAAGCTATCAAAGTTTACTCCGATGAATCCACCAAGAATAACGCTAAATAAAACGCTAAAGTTCCTTATAGGAAGATTTAGCAAGAATGCGGTCAAATAAATTATAAAAATGCCGAGTAGTGCCGATAATTCTCCAAGAATAGTTATTCCACCGTTTGTTCCGGGGGGAACGCGTTTAAAATTGGTAATCAGAACGTTTCTCCCCTTATATGTCTCGCCGATCTCGCTTGCCATCGTATCACCCGCGGCGGTTGCCATGCATCCTAAAAATGCAATCAAGAATATCGGATTATTGCAAATCCCATAGCCGATCGCGCAGACCGTAGATGAGAGCCCATTGCCAAAAGTGTTACTGTAGTCCCTTCCTCCCCTTTTCTCCGCTATACCCAATGACGCCTTATAATCATACTTATACCGTGTGAATAATCCTCCAAGGATGAAAAATGATAATAAAACCAAAAACCACTTCCAACCACTAAATATCATCACCAGGAGTCCAATAAGTATGCTGCTATGAACTCCCGTTGAATCCATCAATCTAGCCTTATTCGAGAGATATCCGATGAGCACCATCAATACCAAAGCAAAGACGACGTATTCTATAGGAGGGGAGGGATACGAATAGATCTCCCTAAGTGCATAAAACGACCACATAGCAAAACAGGACGTCGTTGGTATCGTCCAACCGTAATCTTTTGGGGGAGAGAGGGTCGAGAATAATATTCCAACAACTGTTCCTATCACGGAGAGTAAGAATACGAACTCCATTCTTTGCAGTCCATACAATCCTATGAAGGGAACCGAGATTAATATTGAAAGCGAGATCGCCGACATATCTGCCGAGATGGAACTCTTCTTCATTACTCCTCTAATCCAGTGTATAATCAAAAATATTATCAAGGAGAGAAGTATTAGATATTCTGGCAGGCCAAAGAGGGTTAAAAGAGAGAAAATCACCATTATAACAAAGATCTGAGAATAAACTCCTTCTTTTAAGATGTATCTAAAGATAAAAAAAGATAGCAGAAAGAGAAAGATCTCTATCGTAACTGTAACATGGGGTATTAGGGCAAGCAATAATACGACGTAAAGCGTTGATGCCAGTTCTTTTTTATAACGTCTCTCCATCCCCAAAATCCCAAAAATATCTTTAAGATCAGATCAAACCGAGTGAAGACAACTTCTCATGAACCCTTCTGGCCGCCTTATTAACGCTCTCAGTATTTTTTGCGCCGGTTATCACCAATCTGCCCGAACCAAATATCAAAACTACGATGTGCATATCTCTCAGTCTATATACCATTCCGGGAAATTGTTCTGGCTCATATTCGATATCATCTATCAGCGCTCCTGCCACCTCATTTAGATTAATCACCGCTTTAAGGTCGGCAGATGCTACAACGTTTTGAACGATTATTTTTGGCCCTATGGGGATATATCCAACCTTTTTGAGATCTTCGATGAGAGTATCACAGGCTCTTTTAACATCTGCTAAGCTCCTCGCACCGGTGCAATTTATCTTTCCGGAGGAGAATATCAAAAAGGCGGCTTTTGGATCTTTAACTCTATATACCAGACCTGGAAACTTCTTTTTATCATACTCTGTGCCCTTCACCTCGGCAAAGATACGATTCAAATCGAAGGTTTTGGAGATCCCATCGATACTTGCCACGATATTCTCTATCTTAACGCTCAATTCATTCTCTTCAAACTCGGTCAATCCGTACACCCAAAAGGTTTCTCAATCTTCATCCTATAAAAAAGATGCGAAAAATCTTTATTTTTCTTTGCAGATTCTTAGAAAAAGTTAAATAATAGTATCCTTCCTTCTAAAAAAAGAGGTTTTCAAGGCTTGATAGATACCAATCTTCTGATAGGACTCATAATCTCTATATTTTTTCTCCGCTGGATAGTAATATATCATCTGGATAAAAGGGGTACGCTCGAAAAGTACAATATATCCACGATCGGCCCAATCTTGATGATCAGAACGCTTAAAGGTCAAAAATTTCTCGAGCGAATAGCGAGACCGAAGAAGTTTTGGAGGGCATTTGCATCTTTTGGTATCCCCCTGGTCTTCATATCGATGGTCTCCATGTTTGCACTGGTTCTCTATGCCGACGTAAGGATGCTCACCATTCCGCCACCACCGCCAGGACCCTTCTCCTCACCCCTTAATATGCTCTTGATTCCCGGCCTAAATCAATTTATCCCACTCGTATGGGGGCTCATTGGGTTGATAGTGACACTGGTCGTTCACGAGTTTTCTCATGCAATACTGGCAAAGGTAGAGGGGATCAAAGTCAAGTCGCTCGCCCTCTTAACCGTAATATTGCCTATTGGGGCCGGCACAGAGATCGACGAAGATGAGCTCTTTGGTCCTGAAGAGAAGTCATCAAAACCAGAGAAGGTTGCCACGAGTGGGGAACGGGTGAGGATACTCTCGGCAGGAGTGGCCAGCAATTTTTTTATCGCCTTCGTCGCATTCGCTCTATTCTTTGGTCCCGTGATGGATTCCATTGCTCCGCAAGAAGAGGGAATACCAATATATGGTGTCATTGAAGGTTATCCAGCAGGAGATAGTGGCATAACAGAAGGATCGATCATCCTAAAGATCGATGATCAAAGGACAAAGACGCTCGATGATTTTCATAAGGCGATGGATAAAAGATCCCCCGGAGAAGAGATCAGAATAAGGACGAATAGGGGTGAATACAATGTGATACTCGCAGAAGATCCCGCCGATATCACAAGGGGACGTTTAGGCATATCTCTTAGTTACTACAGTACTGGAGAGTCTTTAAATGCGATAAAAAGTGTACCAAGTTCACTAACATCCATCAAGGGTTGGCTCACCCTCTATGGTCTGCCATTCATATTTGGAGGATTCATCCGTGATCTAAACTCGTTTTATTCTCCTGTAGGAGCCGCATCCTTTCTTGGAGATGGTTTCTTCTGGATCGCCAATGCACTCTTCTGGATAGCTTGGATAAACTTTATTGCTGGGCTATTCAACTGCCTTCCTGCCACCCCGCTCGATGGCGGGTATATATTCAAAGAGGCACTCTCAAAGATATTTGGAAGATTCACCCGGAATGGGGAGCGCATAACAAAAGCATCCAATACCGTGGCAAATATCTTTGGGCTGATGATATTCTCATCCATCCTATTCACTGTGATATGGCAGTGCATGGGCTATCTATAAATCGCTGTCCCATCTTTTACGGCATCGTTAAATCTCTCCATCAACACCTTCGTTATCTCCCCCGGATCTCCTTCTCCGATAATCCTCCCATCTATCTTCGTTATGGGGGCGATGCCCGCGGCGGTGCCTGTGACAAAGACCTCATCAGCAGTGTAAAGTTCGAAGATGCCGAAATAAATCTCTTTAACCTCATGACCAAGATCTTTGGCGGATACTATGACAAGATCCCTCGTTATCCCTTTGAGATTGGTGGTGGTGGGAGGTGTAATTATTGTCCCATCCTTCACGATGAATATGTTATCACCCGTCCCCTCGGCTATATATCCATTCACGTCGAGGATGATCGCCTCATCTCCCCCCTTCACGCCCGCCTCGATCTTCGCGAGTATATTATTGAGATAATTCAGTGATTTTATACCTGGCGGCATCGTCTCATAAGAGTTTCTTCTGACCGATACGGTCACGGCGTTCAATCCCTTCTCGTAAAGATCTCCATATAGTGCACCCCACTCCTTGGCTATGATTATTATAGACGGCTTGGGTGATCCACTTGGATCCATACCAAGATCTCCCTTCCCCCTGCTTACGATGAGCCTTATATATGCATCTTCAAGCTCATTCTTTCTCAAGCAATCTAATACGCGTTCAATCATCTCTTCTTTACTTATAGGAATATCCAGCAAGATTGCCCTTGCAGAATCGTACAATCTATCCACATGCTCTTTCAACCGAAATACCCTTCTATCGTATGCCCGTATTCCCTCAAAGACGCCGTCCCCATACAAAAATCCATGATCGAATACCGATATCTTGGCATCTTCTTCCCTATAGTATTTCCCATCAATATATACCCAACTCAATTTATCTACCTCGAAAAGATTAAGATAGGGATATGCTTTTTAATCTTTTGCATGCCCGAAGGTGTAAAGCTAATCATCGATGTGCGGGGGGCCGGATTCGAACCGGCGAACCCCTATGGGAATGGATCTTGAGTCCATCACCTTTGGCCTGGCTCGGTAACCCCCGCCTTTTGGATTTACGACCACGATGACCATATCAGACGAGATCTCTGGGATATCATCGGTATATCCATACTTTATCTCCTCTCCCGGATAGCCCATATCTTCACAGACCACCACATTCAGCCTTTCGCTCTCGCCCGAAATTCCACTCAAAATTTTTTCTATATCCATCTTTCTGTGACCGATGATTATCGCAATCCTATCTATGGATAAAGCCTTCTCCAGTTCTTCCTTTATATATCTTTCATCCTTTGCATGTCCATCTATAATGCAGGAATCACATAGGTCGATCTTCAATCTTGCACAGACGAGCTGAATGGAAGAGATACCGGAAATGATCTCATCCCCTAAATAACTCAGACCAGATACCATCGGATCTCCCGTCGAAAGGATCACATCCGTGCTTGCGATATTCACATCTTTAAGATCTTTAAAAGATTTTAATACGACGATCTCACCTCTTATATATTCATCTGCAAGGTTTATCGCTCTTTTACTACCACATACCACAGAAGCATTCTTTATAATCTCTTTTGCTTCTTCAGTTAAAAGATTAGGCGCGGCACCGACTCCCACCACCTTAACCATAACTTACCACTCCATCTTTAAAGATCAGAGAGACAGAGACAAGATCTTTCGCAATTTTACTCGCCTTCTCATATATCTCTTTTACAGCATCTTCTCTCTCTTCTCCTCTTTTTTTATCTTTTATATTTATGCCAGCCCATCTGCCGATCAAGGATGGCATCCCGATCAGGCTAACTTCCCCTTTACAAGATGATAGCCCCTCGTCGATGTGAATACCAAAGACCAGCGGCTGAAAATTCGTGTTATCATAAGCCCATCTCCACCCCTTCCGCCCGGTCGTGATTGCCACTCTTCTATAATTTTTGGAGAGCTCTCTCTTCATATAGACGAGCTTATCGCACCATGGCTCTACAAAACCGGTCGTTCCAAGAATACTTATGCCATCTCTGCCTATCTTTCTTCCTCTCTCATTTCCTTCAGGAATTTCGATCTTTACCGTGATATTTCCCATGTTCTTCATCATCTGATCCATCGCGGATCTGCTCACCGATCTAACCCCTTCCCCAAGAATAATTTTTTTATCTCTATTACCGACCTTCTTGGCGATGATCTCCATGCCTCTGGTGATATCAAAGGAATGATCTCCGCTGAACTTCTTTGATATAGCGATATTTCCTTCCTCTTTCAATCTCACCTTTAGATCGACGTTTATGCCTACGGGAGTCTCGACTGATACAGATTCCGATCTCTCAGATAACGCTTTTACGGCGGCAGAAGCGGTTGTTCCAGTCGTTATGCCTCTCCTCAAAAAACTGCCGTCCGGACATAAGATATAGCATCCGCTCGATATCTTATCTGATAACTCCTTTCTCTCAATAATATTAGGGCAGATACGTTCTATCCATTCCTCCGGATATTCATACCTCTCGATTGGATCGATCATTCTCTCGCCAAGCCGATAAGTCCATTGAATATAGCTACTGCAAGCGTGCTTCCACCCCGCGTCCCTTTCGTTGTTATGGAAGGAACGTTAAGACTTCTGATGAGCTCCTTTGATTCGGCGGCGTTAACAAATCCAACAGGAGTCGCCACGATCAAAGAGGGTTTTAGCCCGTCTTTAACCATTTCATAGACGGAGATTGCGGCGGAAGGTGCATTCCCTATTATGATGATCGACTCTTTTAGTTCATCCCTGATCCTATAAAATCCGGCAGACGTTCTAGTCTTCTTCTCTTCAATGTCAGCTTCTTTTTCACCTGATAATACACATGTTACCTCATATCTTTTTATTCCCGCCTTTATCATCTCCACGTCGCAGTATGCTCTGCATTCACTCTTTATCACGTTAATCGCGGTCTTTAGCGGATCGTTCTTAAATATGATCAGATCCTTCATATCAAAATCGCCGGTTGCTATCACAGCCCGCTTCAATATCATATCTTTCGGAGAATTTCCAGGAATTTTTTTACTTACGATATCATAACTCTTCTCTGCTATCTTCTTTGCATCCTCCGTATAATCCCCCATATCTATCATATCTTATATCCTCTCGGCGTGAACATAATTTTTTCATTAAACTTCGTCTTGGAGTTCCCAACGATCAAGATCGTGCTCATATTAACAAACTCGGAATATCTCTCCAGCTCTTCACATTTACATATTATATCTTCTTCTCCTTCTCTGCTCGCGTTCTTCACGATTCCCACAAAGCATCCATCTCTGTATTTATTTATGATCTCGACCGCCTCATCAAATCTGCCTCTTCGCTTTCTGCTAGAAGGATTGTATATCGCTATCACAAAGTCACCGAGAAGCGCACATTCCAGTCTCTTTTTAATCTCTTCCCATGGCAGGAGAAGATCGCTCAGACTTACAACAGCAAAATCGTTCGAGATTGGAGATCCCAATATCC
Source organism: Candidatus Methanolliviera sp. GoM_oil (assembly GCA_902158735.1). Classification (GTDB taxonomy): domain Archaea; phylum Halobacteriota; class Methanoliparia; order Methanoliparales; family Methanoliparaceae; genus Methanolliviera. Next base: position 13,773 of record CABGHG010000006.1, on the reverse strand, counting down.
CATTCGCTATGCTGAAGGCAGATATTCCGGGCACAAATTCCACTTCGGCTTCTTCTCCCTCATACAAAAATTCCGAGACGAGACCCGACATCCCATATATTCCAGGATCTCCTCCACTTATCAGGGAGACGATATTCTCTTTTGAGAGCTCAAAGGCGAGCTTCACCCGCTCAACCTCTCTTCCCATCGTGCTCGTGATGATCTCTGCATCTGTCTTTATATCCTCGATGAGCTTTACATACCTCTGGTGTCCGATGATGTAATCCGAATCTTCTAACGCCTTTTTAGCTCTCAATGTCAAGAGATCCGGGGAACCAGGCCCAGTTCCAACGACATATAGTCTGCCTTTACCTTGCGATTGCAATCGTCACTCCCCCATATTTTCTCTTCGGAAGCAGAAGTTCTTCTCCGAAATAGAGGGCAGATGCATCGGAAACACTCTTTAGACCGATTAACCTTGCTTTTGACTCTTTCACGTCCATGCTGTTGATCTTCTCTTTACTCAAAAAGATCAAAGGTTTCTTTAACTGATCAACAGCCTCAATCAACCCTCTCTCGTCCTTCTTTAAATCAGTCGTGGCGATCACCCTTACATCTTTTAAATTCTTTCCTATCTCATCTAATCCGCCTTTAAGTGCGTCTAATATCTCTTCTTTACTAACACCCTTATTGCATCCGATTCCAACAGATAACCCCTCGTAAAATTCCATAGATGTAGTTATCACAGGAATTAGACCAAATTCGGATAATTTTAAAGCCATCTCGTTTGCACCGTGATGCCCGCCGAGAAGAGGTATAGAGTACCTCATATTTTTATCTATCGCCACAACTGGCGTGTCCGTCCACTTGCTCTCGATCAGTGGGGCAATTGCCCTTATGATTATACCTGTAGGCATCAATGCAACGATACCTTCACAGCCCCAGACCTCTTTGAATATATTTTTTGACCAGAAAAAGATCTCTCCATCGATCCAGCTGGCTATATCCTTGAGCTTTGCCTCATCTCGCCTAAATCCGATGACCACGATCTTCATATAGCACAGATCTCTTGTGTTCTCCTCTCAAACCGACGATGATGACCGCTGTTCTCTCTATCCCCTCAGATCTCACCTTCTCGACGATATCGTCTGTGTCTCCCCTAATGATCTTCTCATCCTCCCTCGATGCGTGATAGACGACAAAGATCGGCACATTTCCCCTATGTCTGCTTACCTTCTCGACCACATCTTCCAGCTCTCCTATTCCAAGGAGTATAACCAACGTCAGTGGCAACTCTGCAAGTTCTTCTATGATATCTTCTTCTCGCGAAAGTGTCTTTCCGGCAGGTCTCGTTATCACAACGGTCTGTGAGACGCCAGGTATCGTGAGTTCCATCTTCAAAGAGGATGCGGATGCAAATACCGAAGAGACGCCGGGGACCACCTCTATATCTATCTCTTTCTCTTTCAGCATCTCCCTCTGCTCATCTAAGGCACCATATATAGATGGGTCTCCAGATTGGAGTCTTACAACCTCTTCTCCTCCTTTTACTGCCTCTGATATGATATCTATAATTTCTTGCAGAGATCTTCCATAACTGTTCACCCTTTTTCCGTCAAAATCTTTAAGAAACTCCTCTTCTATAATAGATCCTGGATATATAATCAAATCTGCCTTTTTAAGGAGTTTATATGCCTTCAACGTGAGCAATTCCGGATCTCCCGGGCCAGCACCGACGAAATAAACTTTTTTCATTTCCACCCCACAAGTGTGCTAAAATAATCGCTCTTCTCTGGAATTTCTCTCATTATCTCTTCCCCATCCATAAATGCCTTCTTTATAAGCACGAATTCCTCATATCCTTTTTTTTTCAAATTTTCAACGGTCTTCTTCGGTTCCCTAACCTTTAAAACCACAACAATTTCTCCTCCATCTTTTTGGAGTTCCAAATCTTTCGATGTTGTGGCATCTAACGGACCGTCAACAAATTTTCCCAATCTCGAGAAGATGGATGTGAAGATCGAGAGACCGGGAATTGTTGTGATCCTAATCTCTGGATCGATATCCCTAACCGCTTCCGATATATGTTGAAACGTCGAATAGAACATAACGTCCCCTATGCTTGCAAAAGCTATATCCTCTTCTTTACACCTCATAGAGAGTTCTTTTGAGAGCTTGCCGATCACCTCATCTGCACTCTCATTCATCGGGATATGCACAAGTCTCGACTCACGATAATTATTTACTATATTGTATGCGATCTTTCCGGGTGTTATCACCTCATCCGCTTCTTTTAAAACTTTTACGGCCTTTAGCGTGAGTAAATCTGGATCCCCTGGCCCCAACCCAACCCCAATCAGCATCTTTTACTCCCGATGACCATAAAAATTGGGTTTAGCGGCCTAAAAGCAGTGTCTCCTGCTAATTCATAGCTTTTTGATATATTTATCAAGAGCATCTCCTCAAAGATTCCGACCTCTCTCATCTTCTTTACAATATTCGATGCTGTTTCTAATCTAGCCACATTGGCTATGATCTTCTTCGCTCTTTTAGATGCGACATCCAACATCTGATCGTAATTTTTTGTTCCGCCAATGAAGACCTTATCATAGGTGTAGTTCCGCAAGAAATCTTCTCCTCTCATACAAAAAACTTCCATATTTTCAGATTTGATCTTCTCGACATTCTTTACAGCTTCTTCATCTATATCAACGGAATAAACCTTTTTAAAATATTTAGAGGCTTCTATGGATACCTTTCCCGTATAACACCCGATGTCGGCAAATATCTCGTCTCTCCTTGGATCCATCTTCTTCATCAGTATTCCAATCACCTCATCTTTTGTCTCTTTCATCTTACCCTTCGCTCGTACATCTGTACGAACATTCCCCCTATCTGTTCATAAGGCTCTCCCCACTTCTCAAATCCGTATCTCTCAATTATATATTCGCAGACCGTATCATCCACAAGAATGTTCATGTAATTTCTCTCGCACCCCTTATCCTCTGCAAATTTTATGAACTGTTCGTACATGGCATCGGCAGCACCCAAACCCCTATATTCTGGTAAGACGGATTGCTGTTCTCCAAAACATCCCTCTTCTGTAATTATTGCCTTATAACATCCTACTATCCTGCCGTCTTTCCTTACACCGAAGTAATTGTATCCTTCATCCATCTCTGCCAGGATCTTCTCCTTTGAGTACCGTCTTATCTCCAGCCACTTCGATGGATATTTTGCTACATTTGAAAATCTCCGATTTTCAAGTCCACAAAAATCCTTTGGATTTTTGGGATGCCAAACTTCGTTTGAGCATTTGCAAATCTTCGATTTGCAATCATCTCTCCAGACCACTTTAAAAAGCTGTTCCAGCTCTTCTGTATCTTTCTCACCAAAGAGTTCCACCTTTAACTCTTCCTTCATTTGAAAATCTCCGATTTTCAAGCTTGTGAATCTTCGATTCGCAAACGTTTAAAATTAACATCCCTCTTAGACTTATACGCTCGTTTTATCTCGTCTTCGTTTAATCCCAGATGGTTGAAGAACGAGAGTAAGAAATGTAACACATCAATGCCCTCTTCTATTATCTCTTCTCGGCTTTTTTGTGGGTTTTTCTTCCAATATTTCAGCCCACACGCATCAATTAACTCTGATGCCTCTACCGATAGAGCTGTTGCTATCTGCAGAATTGATGGATCATCGAAATGCTTTGATATTTCTCCATCCAATTCCTTCTGCAACTCAAGTAATTCTTGCATCTCGTCACCAAAATGTTTGATCTATAATTTCCCATATATACATATCGATTGCGTAATATGTAAAGACCTCTTTTAGGGTATGACGCAAAGAACAATAAAATTTATCTTCTATCTCGATCTCGATCGTTCGATGAGGTTTGAAGAGGTTAAAGGGAGATACGACTCGAAGGATATTGAGGCAAATATAGAAAACTTTTGGGACAAGATCAACGCTTACGAGAAACAGAAGGGAAAAAAATCGGATAAAAAATTCTTCTTCGTCGATGGCCCCCCTTACACAACGGGTAATATTCATCTTGGCACCGCGTGGAACAAGATAATTAAAGATGCCATCTTGAGGTATAAGAGAATGGACGGCTTTTCTGTGACGGATAGACCAGGATGGGATATGCACGGTCTCCCGATAGAGGTTAAGGTCGAAGAAGAACTCAAATTTAAGTCGAAGAAAGATATAGAAAGATATGGAGTGGCAGAATTCGTTGAAAAGTGCATAAAATTTGCCTTGAGCCAGAAAGAGAATATGACGGAACAGTTCAAGAGTTTGGGTGTGTGGATGGACTGGGAGAATCCATACGTATCGATAGATCCAGGATATATGGAGTCGGCGTGGTGGACGCTTAAAGAGGCATATAAGAGAGACCTCCTTAAAGAGGGGTTTGGCGTTGTGAACTGGTGCCCAAGATGTGAGACCGCCATAGCCGAATCTGAGGTGGAATATGAAGATATGAAAGATCCCAGTATTTACGTCCTTTTTCCACTGATTTCAAAAACCTTCGGTTTTTGGGATACGCAAATCTTCGATTTGCGACTATAAGGAAAAATCTTCGATCTTTGGAGAAGATGAGAATGTATCTATCTTAATTTGGACAACGACGCCCTGGACTATTCCTGCAAACATTGCTGTGGCAGTAAACCCCAATCTGAAATATCTTGAGGTCTCTTGTTTCGACGATGGCGGAGTAAATAAGAGATTAATTTTGGCTGAAAATTGCCTTCCCATCCTTAAAAAGGGCGGATATGAAGATTACAAGATATTAAAATCTTTTTCTGGAAGAGAATTAGAGGGGCTAAAGTACGTTCACCCGTTGAAGGATCTCATCCCAAAGCAGGAAGAATTTGAACACAGGATATTTACGGCAGATTTCGTGACGGATGAGAATACCGGTTCTGTTCATATCGCCCCAGGCCACGGAGAGGAGGATTTTCAGGTCGGAAAAGAACACAATCTTCCAATATTCTGCCCGGTGAATGGAGGGGGCAAATATACGGAAGAAGCGGGGAAGTATCGCGGAACGTATGTGAGAAGAGCAAACAGAGAGATCGTCAAGGATCTGGATGAGAGAGGCTTTTTATTTGCTGAGGAAGAGATTTTACACAGATATGGGCGCTGCTGGAGGTGTAAAACCCCAATAATCTACCTATCGACGAGACAGTGGTACATAAAGGTTCCTTCAATAAGGGAGAAGATGCTGAAAGAGATCTCAGAGGTGAAGTGGTATCCCGATTGGGCTGGATCGGAGAGGTTCTATGATTGGGTATCCGGGGCGAGGGATTGGTGTATCTCGAGGCAGCGATATTGGGGAATTCCAATTCCTATATGGAGATGTGACTGTGGAAATATAGAGGTGATTGGAAGCATAAAAGAACTGATGGAGAAGGGCGAGGGTGATTGCAAATCAAAGATCTCCGACCACCTTGAATATATCAGATCGTTGCATCGACCAGAGATAGATGCTGTCGTGATTAGATGTGAACGATGCGGAGGAGAGATGAAGAGAATAAAGGATGTCTTTGATGTTTGGTTCGACTCTGCAATGGCATCTTGGGCAACGTTGGGGTTTCCGAGAGATAAAAAACGTTTTGAAGAACTTTGGCCCGCGGATTTTATTACTGAAGGGCACGACCAGACGCGTGGATGGTTCTATTCTCAACTCGCGGCGAGCACACTCGCATTTGGAGAGGCACCATACAAGAGCGTTCTGATGCACGGTTTTACGTTGGACTCTGAGGGGAATAAGATGTCGAAGAGTCTCGGAAACGTTGTTTCCCCTATAGAGGTGATCGAGAGATATGGGGCGGATGCGTTGAGGCTCTATCTCTTATCGAATGCACCATGGGAAGATCTGAAGTTTAGCTGGGAGGGCATGAAGAATACGTATAGAATCCTAAACATCCTGTGGAACGTCTATAGGTTTCCGCTTCCCTATATGAATCTGGACGATTTCGACCCATCAATTGAGTATGAAGAGATAGAGGATTATCTTAGGGAGGAAGATAGGTGGATAATCTCGAGATCACATAGCCTCATAAAATTTGTAAGGGAATGTATGGAGAGGTACGAACTTCACGGGGCAACAAGGAGGATTAGAGATTTTGTCCTTGAAGATCTCTCGAGATGGTACATACAGCTGGTCAGGCCAAGAACATGGGTAGAGAAAGAAGATAAAGATAAATTGGCGGCTTATTATACAATTTATACGGTTTTAATGGATTTAACCCGGTTGATGGCTCCATTTACGCCTTATCTTGCCGAGAAGATATATCAGAATCTTAATTTTAGTGGAGAGGAATCTGTTCATCTCTCTTCGTATCCACGGGTAAGATACGAAATCATAGACGATGATCTCGAAAAATATATGGATCATATAAGAGATATCGTAGAATCTGCGGCAAATGCGAGAGAGAAGGCAAAGAGAAAGCTTAGGTGGCCGATAAAAAGGTTGATCATATCTCCAGACGAAGAAGAGAGTGTGGCGGCAGTAAAAAGACTGGAGAGTATATTAAAAGTTCAGACAAACACGAAGGCGGTTGAATTACTAGCTGTGGGAGAAAGACTGGAAGAGAGCAAAGATATCGTCTCCTCAAGTTTTAACGGAGGAATAGTTTATCTCGATATCGAACTGACGGAAGAGATAATGGCGGAGGGATATGCAAGGGAGATTATCAGAAGAATCCAACAGATGAGGAAAGATCTGGATCTAAATGTAGAAGATTTTATAGAGGTCTCGATCGAATCGGACGGCGAGATCTCAAGATATGTAAGGGATAAAGAAGAGCTCATATCTAACGAGGTTCGGGCGTCTCGTATAATGTATGGGAAGGCGATTGGAGATCTGGTTAAGGCGTGGAATATAGCGGAAGAACGTGTTAAGATTGGAATTTAGGTAAAATCAAGAATAGAAGATGATCAAATGGATTTCTCCACGTGGGAGCCGATTTATGAAGAGATATTGAAAGATTTCGGTTTTAGCAGGGCAGAAGATGAGAGAAGTGCATCTATCTTATCGGGACTTTTGCGAGATCTTGATATAAAAAGGGCGTACGAGAAGATAAAACTGACGATAGAAGGTAGAAGGGTTATTGTATGTGGAAAAGCACATACACTAATAGAGGAATTGAAGAAAGAAGACTTAAAGGAAAGAACAATAATATCTGCTGATGGGGCAACTTCCTCTCTCTTGTCAATCGGGATCGTTCCCAATATAATCGTCACCGATCTGGATGGAGACGTGGAAGATCTCTTAAAGGCGAATAAATCAGGCTCTTTAGTCGTGATACACGCGCACGGAGATAATATAGATAAGATAAAAAGATATTCTTCCAAATTTAGGAATGCCATCGGAACGACACAAGCAAGACCATTCGATAAGATATATAACTTCGGCGGTTTCACGGATGGGGACAGATGCGTATTCTTGACTAAATATTTTGGTGCTGAAGAGATAAGATTGGTCGGTTTCTACTTTGATGATCCGAGTGTTGGCGAGGTAAAGAGGAAGAAGCTTAAGTGGGCGGAGAGACTTTTAGAGATGGAAAAATATAAATAATCGGAAACATTTCTATAAAGATAAGTTAGGAGGTATAGTTGAAATGACTGAAGGAGGATGGGAAGAAAAGATTGATGTAAACAACGTTTTTAAATTGCAACCGGCGAGACCAGTTACCTCTTTCGGTGTAGGCGCCATCAAAAGTATTGATGAGACATTAAAGGAACTAAAGAAAAAAGATATCGACAAACTCTTGGTTGTTACAGGCAGTGCCGGCTATAAAAACTCTGGTGCTTGGGATCCCATCGAGCAAGCCTTAAAAGAGAATGACATAGAATATTCTCTTTATAATAAAGTTAGACCAAACCCGACATATACTATCTGTGATGAAGCGGCTGACATCGGAAAGAATTTGGGAGCAAAGGCGACGATGGGCATAGGCGGTGGAAGTCCGATAGATGTAGCGAAAACAGTTGCTGTTCTTTTAGAATATCCGGATAAGAAGGCAAAACAATTCTATGAGGAAGGCGTTGTTATAGAAAAAGCCGTTCCTATTATAGCCATCAATACGACGCATGGCACCGGAACTGAGGTTGATTCATTCGCAGTGGCTCAATCAGATGGATTATATAAACCACTAATAATATCTCCAAATATCTATCCAACCTATTCAATCGAGGATCCGTCGTTGACAAGATCCCTTTCACCAGAACAGACGATTGCAACGAGCGTGGATGCAATGAACCATGTTACAGAATCGGCGACGACCATGATAACCAATCCATATTCAATCTCTCTGGCAAAGGAAACCGTAAGATTGACCGTAAAATATCTACCGATGGCAATAGCCGAGCCGAATAATATTACAGCGAGATATTGGTTGATGTATGCCTCGGCAATTGCAGGAATTTCATTTGACATCGCTCTTCTTCATATCACGCACGTGATGGAACACGCGATGAGTGCGCTCAATCCAAAGGTTATACACGGAATAGGGCTTGGTATTCTCTTACCATCAGTGATTAAATCCATCTATCCAGCGGTCCCAGAGGTTTTATCAGCGATATATAATCCAATCATCCCAGAGCTAAAAGGAGTTCCAGGAGAAGCTGAATATGCGGCTAAGAAGGTTGAAGAATGGCTCTTTGGCATAGATTTAACTCAAAAATTAACTGAGTATTTTACGAAAGATGACATACCAAAACTTACCGAGACAGCATTAAATCCACTGTTTGGTATGCTTCTTGCAATAGCCCCAATAGAAGCAACAGAAGAGGTGATAAAGAAGATATATGAAGATTCGTTAGTCCCCATTAGCAAATGATCGGGTCAAGACAGTTTTTGTAAAAGAGGGTAATTCAGGTAAATGGATGAAGGAGGTAAATAAAAGATGCAGATAAAAGTCGCATTTATGGTAATGATGCCAGAATCAGATCCGGAAAAGCACATAGCGACTGTCAACACACCAGTAGCAGAACTCACGGTTGTATGCGTTAAAGATATCGAAGAAGCGGTGAAAATGAGCAAAGAGTTAGTTGAGAAAGGTATAAAGGCGATTGAGCTCTGCTCTGCTTTTGGGAATACTGAGGTCGCGAGAATTTCTGAGGCTGTCGGCAAAGATGTAATCGTGGGTACCGTCAGATTCGACCTTGAAAATTCAGCGAAGTTTATGAAGCTTGCCGGGTTATAAAGACAAAAACATTTGAAAATTTACAAAAGTGGCGATATAGAGAAAGTTTTTAAGTTAATATAATGAAAAAAAGTTGTATGCGGGCGATAATAGATGGGGTGGATTAGTCTGGCAGAGTATCAAACACTCTATGAACTACTCAATAAAGGATCCCGAAAGTTTCTGGGACGATCTTGCTGAAGAATCTATGGTTGACATATATTGGTTCAAGAAATAGGATAAGATTTTCAAGCGAGAGTATCCTGGATTCAAATGGTTTGTTGGGGGGCTTACGAATGCGGGATACAATTGTGTAGATTACAAGCAGAGATATTCCGATAAGACAGCCTACATATACGAGATGCCAGAGATAGGGATCTCGCGGAAGATCACTTATGGCAAGCTCTTTGACCTCGTGAAAAAATATTCTGCATCTCTTAGAGGTTGTGGCATAACCAAAACCGGTAGTCCACGTGCACGGAGGATTCCAGATATGGATGTACTGGACGGCTAAATGGGTTTATGGATTGAATCCTGAGGACATTATCTTCAATACTTCAGACATAGGTTGGATTGTAGGTCAATCTTACCTAGTATTTGGTTCATTGCTCGTAGGATGTACCACCATATTATACGACGGACTTCCGGATTATCCCACGCCAGATCTTTGGTGGAAGATGATGGAAAAGCATCGGGTCACCATTCCTTGGATGGCGCCTACTGGAGTAAGGGTATTGCGCAAGTTGGGAGCGGAGCAAGCCAAGAAGTGCAATTTGAGCTCTATCCAACGTGTGGTTTGTGCGGGTGAGGTGCTGAATCCAGATGTATGGAATTGGCTTTACAAGGATGTTTTTAATGAGAAAGTACCTGTTTTTGACCACATGTGGCAAACCGAAGTACCTGGATCTATGTTTGGATATCCAATGGGAGATGCTAAATCACTATTCAAGTCAGACTCCGCTGGTCTTCCCATGCCAGGAGTAATACCCGAGATCTTGGATGAGTACACAGGGAAGAGAGTCAAGCCAATACAGAAAGGCATCTTGGTTCTCAAGAACCCGATTCCTGGCATGACTCCTACAATCTGGATGGATCCCGAGAGATACCAAAGTGGATACTGGAAAAATAAGTTATTTACTAAAGGGATGTATTTTACCGGGGATGCGGCCTATACGGATCAGGAAGGGTATATATTCTTTGCCGGTAGATCGGACGAAGTCATAAAGATCTCAGGGCATAGGATAGGCACCGTAGAGATCGAGAGCGCACTTGTTTCTCATCCTGCAATAACCGAGGCAGCAGTGGTTGGAATACCTGATGAATTAAGAGTTGATAGATCATGTCAGGAGAACAATTGGGCCACTCATCCTCTTCAAGACCATTGAATTCGTGGAGCTTATCCCAAAAACTAGAAGCGGTAAGATCATGAGGAGGATCATGAAGAGACTTTGGACCGGAGAAGAACTCGGAGATCTTTCCACCGTTGAAGAAGACGCCTCAGTTGATGAGGTAAGAGAGATCATCTCTAAATTTAAAGATGGCTTTGCAGAACCTCCTTGAATAGTTATAAATATTCGTTTCAGACCGATATTATCCAATTTATACAACAACCACGCTGAAAATTCAGTAAAATCAGATATTTACACTCAAAAAGAAGTCATGACGGCGTGGGCCATCTAAAAATTTGTGGAATTGAAGAGAAGAGCAGGAAAAGAAAACCTTAAAATATAAAGAAGAAGCTTCAAGGCAGGATATAATAAAAAGGGTGAAAAAGATGGATTTTGGGCTATCAGAAGAGCAAGAAGACATCGTGAGTGTGGTAAGAGAATTTACGAAGAAGGAGTTTGATATAGACTATACGAAGGAATGCGATCAGGAACACAAAATACCGTTGGAACTCTATAAGAAAGCGGCGGAGAACGGATTTATTGGCGTTTATTTTCCGAAAGGATACGGTGATCAGGGTCTCGGTATCTTGAAAACACGTTGATTGTTGTGTAGTTGTTATACTCATTCTTTCTCTTGTCTTTACTCTCTCTTTCCGTCGTTTATCCTATTTCTTATACTCTAAAATATTTAGGCAGTATGAAAAACTTAACGATTTATTCAAAAGAGCGATATAGGTGTCTTGTCAGATAACTCAATCTTTTATCTTCTCTATATACCTATGAAATGGATCGGAAAGAATTGGAACTACTGATGATGCGAAAACATTTATATCAAATTTTTGTGGATAGAAGATATCGGTTTTCATGGGTATAAAAATTTCCGGTATAGAACTTGAGAATCCATTGATCCTGGCATCCGGAATTCTCGGAAGTACGGGATCGTCCCTCAACAGGATCGCCAGAACGGGTGCTGGGGCTGTGGTCTCTAAATCTATAGGTATAGAGCCGAGAGAGGGATATGAGGGGCCTGTTCTACTCAAAGTGGACTGTGGATTTTTAAACGCGCTCGGACTCCCAAATCCATCGTATAAAAATTTTATAGAGGAATTAGAGGATTTTGACAGATATTGCCCCTTGATCATCAGCGTATTCGGCTCATCCTCCTCTGAGTTCGTCGAGGTCGCAGAAGATCTCGAAGATTATGCGGATGCCTTCGAATTAAATTTGAGCTGTCCACACGTAGAAGGTTATGGGATGGAGATCGGAAGAGATCTCACCTTTGTTGAAGACATTACTCGCGAATTTAAAAGGAGCATAAGCAGACCAACATGGGTGAAGCTAACTCCAAATGTTGGGGAGATAACAGAGATAGGGCTCGCCGCAGAAAAGGGGGGAGCGGATGCGGTCGTCGCGATAAATACCGTTAAAGGATTGAGAATAGATGTTGAATCCGGTTATCCACTGCTTGGAAACGTTTATGGGGGGCTTTCCGGGAGGTGTATAAAACCAATCGGCCTGGCGGCCGTATATTCCCTCTACAAAAAACTTAAGATACCGATCATAGGAGTTGGAGGCATAGAGGATTACAGAGACGTTCTCGAGTATCTGATGGCAGGGGCGAGATGCGTCGAGATAGGAAGTGCACTCTATTACGATCTCGAAATATTTAAAGAGATAGATTCAGATTTGAAGAGATATCTTGAAGAGAATAGTCTGGAAATGGAGGATATAATTGGGTTGGCACACAGAAAAAGAAAAAAAAAAGAAAAAGAAAAAGAAAAAGATAGAGAGATTCTGCCAAAAGATGTGGTGATCAAAAGAATCAAAAGAGAGAATAAGGATGTTAGAACCTTCTTCTTTGAAGATGCCCTCTTAGACGTAAGACCTGGAAGATACGTGATGGTCTGGGTAAGGGGGATAGATGAGATTCCTATCTCTCTCTCGTACAAAGACGCGATAACCGTAGAGAGAGTTGGAAAGACCACGGAATCCTTGTTTAAGTTAAAAGAAGGAGATTCCATCGGAATAAGGGGGCCTTTTGGAAACGGATTTGACATAAAGGGAGAGAATATCCTCTTAATCGGTGGAGGTATAGGTATAGCTCCATTATTATATCTGGCAGAGGTTTTCGGTGAGAAGAAGAAAGATATAACGACGCTGATCGGATCGAGAAGCAGAGAGACACTCCTTTTCCTTAAAGAATTTGAAAAAATTTCAAAAGTTTTTGTTTCGACAGACGACGGTTCTCTTGGGAAGAAGGGCAGTGTGCTAAATATGTTGGATGCAGAGATTTTTAAGCAGGAGTACGATATGATCTATGCCTGCGGACCCGAAAAGATGCTCCGTTCACTCCTCGAATTCTTTAATGAGAAAGATCTGTTGGAAAAGACCCAATTCAGTCTTTCGAGGATTATAAAATGTGGTCTTGGCATCTGCGGCTCTTGCTGCATCGATCCAAAGGGTTTGAGGGTTTGCAGAGACGGACCGATCTTTTACGGGGGTGAGATATTAAATTCTGAGGTAGGGAGATATGAGAGAGATCATACCGGAAGGAGAAGGAAGGTGTGAAATTTTATCCGCGAAACCTTCTCTGAATCTCCCTCATCTTTTTACGAAGATCTCTATCGATTCTACCGAACACCATTATGATCAAGGTCATCTCCTTACGAGACTCCTTATTGATCCTATAAAATTCCTTTTTAAATCCTTTACCGTTCTATGCTTCTACGAAGTTTTTCTAATCCTCTTATATCTCGTTATAGTCCTATTAAATACCGTGTTGTGCATAAACAAACTTGATTTTACAAGTATTTATAGGTATTTAGGGGGTTTTGCAAAGTTCTCTAATATTTAATATGTAGTCAACTATGTCTTTCACGGGAGTATCCGCTCTAAATACATTATTTACTCCCATCTCTTCTAGCTCATACACATCATCCTTAGGTAATACTCCTCCAACTAATACTGGCAGATCTTCGATTCCCCTTTTCTTAAGTAATCTCATTACTTTTGATGTGTGAGCAAGATGCTCTCCTGAGAGGAAGCTTAAACCTATAACATCTACGTCCTCCTCTATTGCTGTTTGTACAACCTTCTCGGGCGTTTGGAACAATCCTGTATAAACCACCTCCATTCCGGCGTCCCTAAGTGTTTTGCTCAATACCAAAGCTCCCCCATAATGGCCATCCAAACCTACCTTTGCGATCAATTAC